>JAJDEE010000087.1 GCA_029259975.1 Planctomycetota bacterium | reverse complement strand
AAGACGAAGCATACACCCGTAGTAGCATGCTGATGATCAGCACGGCTAAGCCTATCCAGCGTTCCACAGCAGGAACTTGAACTAACTTGCGTCGACGTACCCAAAACAAATAACCGCAGAACAAAGGAATAATCCAGCCATGGGAGTACAGCGCGTTGGACCAATAGGTAGACGTATAGGCAAGCATGTTCCCATAGCCATAGGTCAGGACTGCTATCAGACCGGCGTAGATCGCCCAAACTTTTTTGCTCTCGGAATCGTTTAGCGGTGTTCCCAGAGATTCGTCATCTCCAGTGGCAAAAGGGTTATTTCCTGTCGGCATTTTCAAATAACTCGTCTGGTTGCAGAATGCCAGCGGTAGTCGCTGAAGCGGTGAATAGCTGTCCCGGGATCCCAAAACATTGGGCTAGGTACCTGTATTCGAGAATACGCGGGTGCCGTCAGCCTGTCAAACAGATGGAGCCAGCGCCCCTGGGTAAAAGAAGTTCGAAATCGGAGTCTACGTAAGATACGGCAAAGCCAAACGCCCTTGGTTCTGTAGGCCCAGATGGCAGCTTCGCTAGCATTTTGTTTCATTCGGAGAGTTTTCGCGGCTTTTCCCAAGTCTGCCGAAAGTCGCTGTTAAACCTTACCGATCATAAGAACTGTAGCTATTAGCGGGGATCTAAGGCCTTGCCCTAGGCACGCCAAGAAATATGAAACGATCTTCCGTTCCCAGAATACTCTCAGTAAGTGAGAAACTCCGATGAAGTCTTGCGACAAAAATCGAACGCAAATCGGCAAAGCCCTAACGCTCGTAGCGATGCTGCTGGGAACCACCGGGTGTACGGGCTTCATGGCACCGCGTGATCCGTTTCCTGCGACACCTCCTCAGCCACCCATCCAAAGTAGTGTGCCACGCGAGCTTGATAAAGTAACTCTGCCGCGCTACGTGGTCGAGTCGCCGGACATCCTGCTGATCGAGGGCGTTAAGCTCGTGCCAAAATCGCCGCACAAATTCGAGATCTTCGATGTTATCCTGGTGCGCGTCACGGGTGCGTTTCCCGATCAGCCAATCGACGACGCCTACTCCATCGATGCCGATGGTACCATCAATCTAGGACCGACCTACGGTCGAATCAAAGTCACAAACCTCACGACCGAAGAGGCCGAAGACGAAGTTCGCTCGGAACTCGCACAGATTTTGACGGATGTCGACGTTTCAATTTCGCTCATCCAGTCGGCTGGTGCTCAGCAAGTCACCGGTCAACACCTCGTCGGCCCCGATGGTCGCGTGAACCTTGGCACCTACGGTTCTGTGATGGTTCAAGGCATGACACTTGAGCAAGTGCGTGCAGCAGTCGAAAAGCAACTTTCGCTCAAACTCGAAGAACCGGAAGTCTTTGTCGATGTGTTAGCCTACAACAGCAAAGTCTACTACATCATCACCCAAGGCGGTGGATTCGGCGACAATGTTGCTCGTCTGCCAGTCACGGGCAACGAAACGGTACTCGACGCGATAGCTAGCCTGGGTGGTATTTCGCAAGTGTCTTCGACCAAGCTCTGGATAGCTCGTCCCGCGCCCAACGGCGTTGGCTGCGAGCAGGTCTTGCCCATCGATTGGGAAAACATCACTCGCGGAGCTTCGACAGCTACCAACTACCAACTGATGCCCGGCGATCGATTGTTTATCGCCGAGAACAAATACGCCAAATTCAGCGGCCTCGTCAGCACCACGCTGCGACCATTCGAGTCCATCCTCGGAGCCGTCTCGCTAGGCACCTCCACGATGAACCGTATCGTAAGATTCGGCGAAGCAAATACGTTCTAGGACGCAGCCAAGGCCAAGCAAAATAACTATCTAGCAACATTCTGCACAAATACTCACAAAGGCTTTTCACCATGTCACATTTTCGGGCAAACAAACAAAACGGGTTGGCCGTGGCTGTACTGGCGCTCTTGCTAGCAGGCTCCGAAAGTCTGAGCTATGGCGTGGGCAATTTACCGCCTACACCATGTCCCTGTACTGCCGATGGTGTTTGTCGACCCAATCGCGACTCTTGGGGCCACTACGAAACACGTTGGCGAACGTGGCCTGGCGATCCTGCAAGCCAGGAACCCACACAGGCCGATGGCGCAACCCCAGATCGCGACGAACCGCGCAGCCTACCGTCATTCGAGACGCCGCTACCCCAACATGAAGATCTACGCGGGCCAGCCAAAGACAAAGCCGCGAAAGCCGACAAAGACGCGGCCAGCGACGATGCCGCCGGCGAAGGGCCAGAAGTTCTGGTGCCTGGCGCCGAGGCGATACCCGCCTTCGATCCGCAAGGAAATCGGTCTGAAGTTCCTGGCGAAATCCCAGGTATGGACGACGCCCCGCCAGCCCTGCCTGCCAGCCTGCGTCAAGCCGCCCGATTGCTAAATCTGCCACAGCAAATGAGCCAGCAGGAGGCACCAACGATGCCGGCTGTCGCTCCACAACCGATCCGTCAAACGAGCTGGCAACGACCCGTCTCTACACAACTGGTCAATCCCGCCTCAGCCATCGTCGCCGGGCCAGAATCAGGCGCGCTGCAGCAGGCGATCTACTACGAAGTCAGCGACATCGACAACGATACGGTTGAGTAAAAAGTCTACTTCTGCACTTCGCCGAGAACGAGATCCAAGCAGTCGATCGTAAAATCGGCATCGTCCTTGGTGATGCACATCGGCGGCTTGATTCGCAGCGTGTTACCATGCAATCCTCCCTTGCCAATGATCAGGCCGTGGGCCTTGCATCGCTCCATCACATCGGCCGCTTGCGCTGAGGCAGGCTCTTTGGTTTTTCGATCGGTGACCAACTCGACGCCAAGCATCAGCCCCATTCCGCGTACGTCGCCGATAAGCTCGTGTTTTTCTTGCAGCTCGAGGAGCCGATCTTTCAAATGCCCGCCGACTTCCAGGGCATTTTGCTGGATGTTCTCTTCGTCAATCACTTCGAGAGTCGCGAGGCCTTGCGTCATACTAATCGGGTTGCCGCCGTAGGTGTTGAAGTGGATTTTCTTGGCCATCATCTCCGAAATTGGCTCGGTCGTCGTCATCGCGCCGAGTGGGATGCCGTTGCCGATGCCTTTGGCCATCGTGACCATGTCGGGCACGACGTCCCAGTTTTGGTGTGACCAGTAATGGTTGCCCGTGCGACCAAAGCCGCCTTGCACTTCGTCGGCAATGCACAGCCCGCCGTGCTGGCGGACGATGTCGTAGACGATACCGAAAAACTCCTTCGGAGGCACGACCGTGCCGCCCACGCCCTGGATTGGCTCGCCGATGAAGCAGGCTATCTCGCCGGGCGTTTGGTACTCGATCACGTTCTTGATGTCGTGCGCACACTTGAGATCGCACGTCGGATACTCCAGCCCGTAGGGGCAGCGGTAACAGTAGCCAGCGTGCGTGTGATGCACATTGGAGCGGTTGTTGGCCGGAAATTTCCAAGTGCCATGCGCCGTCAAGCTCATCGGTACCGAGGTGCCGCCGTGGTAACCGTTGCGCTGGGCAATCACGTCCGAGTTACCTGTAAACTCACGCGACGACAAAATTGCTATTTCGTTGGCTTCGCTGCCGCTATTCGTAAAATAGCTCCGCGACAGACCCTCGGGCATTTTGCTGGCGAGCTTTTCGGCAAAGTGGGCGATCGCCGGATGCAGGTAAATGGTCGTCGTGTGTTGGAGCCGACCGGTTTGCTCGCGCACCTTGTCGATGATCTTGGGATGGCAGTGCCCAACGCTCACAGTCACGATCCCGGCAAAGGCATCGAGATAACGCCGCCCCGTTTCGTCCCACAGATATTGCATGTGGCCTTCGACGATCATCAACGGCTCGCGGTAATAGGTCAGCACGCCCGGCGAGACATATTGATGTCGTAAGGCGATTACCTCGTCGCGAGAAGGCCCGTCGTACAGTGCGGGAGCATGATCGATGATTGGCAACTGCGGTAATTTTGTTGTTTGACTCATGGTTTTGCCCTGCATTGGTGCTTTCTGATAGCGAGTAAGGATCGTTCGTAAAATAAGTGGCGGATTTTGATCTTTAGCG
>JAJDEE010000086.1 GCA_029259975.1 Planctomycetota bacterium | reverse complement strand
CATGGTGCCGGTCGTAACTTTGCGGCAGATGCCGGCGCCGTTGCACATTTCGACAGCCCGGTGAAAACCTTGGTCGCTGGAAAAGTCGAGGTGCTCGTCAATTTGAACGACCGCATAATCGGCGCCAAAGCGTAGGCTCTCCGTCATCGCCGGCCCGTTGACGATGTTGCCGGGGTTCAAACGGTTGTCGGGGTCAAAGACGCTCTTCACCTGGCGGTACAGACTGTAAAGATCGGGACCAAAAAATCGTTCGTTTAGCGCGCTACGCGCGCGACCATCGCCATGTTCGCTGGAAAGGACACCGCCGTAACCGTGCAGCAAGTCGACGGCGAACTCCGAAATTTTGGGGAGCTTGGCCACCTCTTCGGCCGCCTTGGTATTGAGCAGCGGCCGAATGTGAATGCAGCCCGCGCTGGCGTGCGCGTAGTAGGCGACCTTCGAGCCGAGTTCATTGCAAAACTGCTCGACTTTGGTCACGTAGTCGGCCAAGTGCTCGACCGGCACGGCGCTGTCTTCGATAAACGGGATCGGTTTGTGGTCGCCGCGAATGCTCATCAGCAGCCCCAAGCCCGCCTTGCGAACTTCCCAGACATCCTGTTTTTGCCGCGTTGTCAACGCTTCGGTCACCGCGCCGACGGGGACGCCTTGGCTACGCAGATGGTCTTTCAGCCGATCGATTTTGTGACGCAGCTCGGCGTCGTTCTCGCCGTAAAACTCGGTGATGAGAATGCAGTTGGGCGTTCCCTCGACAAAGTTATTGAGCAGCGGAGCAAACTGCGTCGTCTGTCGGCAAAGCGTCATCCCCATGTCGTCGAGCATTTCGACGGCGGTCGGATCGACTTCTAGAATCGTCGGCACGGCGGCGAGCGCCTCGTAGATGCCGTCGAAATGAAGGATCACCAGCGCCGTTTGTTTTGGAATGGGCACGAGATTTACTTTTATCTCGCTGATCACGCCCAATGTTCCTTCGGAGCCACACAGCAACTTGGCCAAATTGAACCGCGAATCCTGCGGACTCTGAAACGTAAAATCGCCTGTCGCCAGTCGATCGAGATTGTAACCGCCACAACGCCGCCAATGCTTGGGCGTCGCGGCTTGAATGGCGGCTTGATTCTCGGGCTTCGCGACGAGTCGAGAAATGTCGCGATAGATTTGGCCCTCTAAGCCATTCAGCTTTTGCTTGGCTTCGAGTTGGTCGCTATCGAGCGGGCCGAAATAGGCCCGGCTGCCGTCGCTCAGCAAAGTGTGGGTCTCGAGAACATGATCGGCGGTCATGCCGTAGGTAATCGAATGGCTGCCAGTCGAATTGTTGCCGACGATGCCGCCCATCGCGGCGCGGTTGCTACTCGCCGGGTCGGGACCAAACTGCAAGCCTGTCGTACGCAACTCGGCGTTCAAGACATCCAGCACAACACCCGGCTGCACACGTACCCATTTTTCTTCTTGGTTGACTTCCAAGATGCCGTTGAGGTAGCGTGTCAGATCCAGCACAACCGCCGCGTTGACCGCCTGACCGGCCAAACTGCTGCCGCCAGCGCGTGGCAAGATCGGCACGCGATGCTTGGCAGCCAATTCCACCGCCGCCTGGAGTTCCTCGGTCGTGCGCGGCAGTACGACCGCATGAGGCATCACCTGATAGATGCTCGAGTCGGTGCTGTACAGCACGCGGTTAAACGTATCGGTGCGAATATCACTCGCCGTCTGCTTGCGCAACTCGGCCAAATAGTCGAGCACCGCCTCAGGCGATTCTTGGTCCAACATCAACAATCCCTTTTTCCACGGTACACGATAACGATTGACTACCAATGATAGAGGTCAGGCTCCCCCGGCTCAACCAACGGTCTTCGGCAAAAGCTATGAATGCTACAAAGCGGTGAACCGCTGGCCTCGACCTCGTGTCTGGGTTCAGCAGTTATCGACAGCCCCAAAAGTGGCTCGTCGAGAATTAGTCAACACTGCCCAGATTTGCGGTACAATACGGCTTGTCAGCCTACTCAGCGGAATGGATGCAAGTGACCTCAACTACCCTCCCCACAGATAGCGAAGAATCGTCGTGGTGGCGACGTCCGGCCGGCGGGCGGGAGGTCCTCATCGTGGCGCTGCCGCTGGTCGTGTCGACGCTATCGTGGACGGTGATGACGTTTGTCGATCGGATACTGCTCAATCAGTCATCGAGCGTGGCGATGTCGGCGGCGTTTTCTGCCTCGATGGTCTGGTTCGCGCTGCTGTGCCTGCCACTCGGAATCTGTAGCTACGTCAACACCTTTGTCTCGCAGTACCACGGCGACGGTCAGCCCGAGCGCATTGGCCCCTCAGTCTGGCAAGGCGTGTGGGTCGCGCTGGCCTCGGTGCCGATCATGATTTTGGCCGTGCCGCTGGCGCCAACGATCTTTGCATTTGCTAAGCACGGCGCCGAAGCAGCATTGCAAGAGACGCGTTATTTTCAAATCCTCTGCGTCGGTGGGCCGGGAATGTTGATCGCGGCGGCGCTGTCGTCGTTTTATGGCGGACGCGGCAAGACTTGGGTCGTGATGATCGTCGACACTGGGGTCGTCGTCGTGAATCTGGTGCTCGACTACCTTTGGATCTTCGGCTACGGTGGATTTCCTGCCATGGGAATCGCCGGCGCAGGCTGGGCGACTGTCGTCGCGCTGTGGCTCAAGGCACTCATCTATCTGCTGCTCGTCTTACAGCGAAAACATAGACAAGAATTTCAGACGCGCGCCGGTCTGTGTCTTGATCGACCGCTGTTCCGCCGCCTGATCCGATTTGGCTTTCCCAGCGGCGCGCAAATGCTGCTCGATGTACTGGGTTGGACGATCTTCGTCTTGCTGGTCGGACGGCTCGGCCAGACCGAATCGACCGCCTCGACGCTTGCCTTTAGCGTCAGCACCGTTGCGTTCATGCCAATTTGGGGGTTCGGCATGGCGACAAGCATCCTCGTCGGCCAAAAACTGGGCGAAGACCGCGACGACCTCGCCGACCGCGCGACCAAGACGCTGCTAGGCATCTCGCTCGCCTACATGGCAATCATTTCCACGCTGTACGTCTTTACGCCCGACCTATTTCTCGCGGGCTTTTTCGTCGGCAGCACCGAATCGGCCGAACAACAAGCGTCCGCCCGCGCGATGGCCGTCAATCTGCTCTGCTTCGTTGCGGCCTACAACCTGCTCGACGCGGTGCTGATGATGTTTGTCAACGCCCTGAAAGGCGCCGGCGACACGCGCTACATCCTGCAAGTTTCGGTCGTGATGGCCGCCTTTCTGGCCGGCTGCAGCTGGCTAGCCGTCGAAGTCCTCCACGCTGGCATCTACGCCTGCTGGTCGATTGCGATCTGCTGGGTCTGGGGCATGGGCACGATGTTTTTCTGGCGCTATCAGACCGGCCAATGGCGCACCATGCGCGTGATCGTGCCGCATCACACACCGACGCTGCACGAGCAACCGTCACGGCCAGACACCTCGACGCTTGAGCCTGCAGCGGCTGACTAATGTCTCTCTTTGCGAATCTTGTCATTAAGCCATCAACGGCTTACGCCCAGCTGCCACTCGCGCAACAGCAACCTGTCCTGCATGAAAGCTCATGTGGGTACTCATCGCCGAAAAACAAGCGCCGACCGTCCCGAAGAAATCTCCAAGCTCCTCGGACGCGTGGCTCGACTTGTCGAGATCGTCTTCGCTCAGCGTTTCGAGGTGGGCGAGCGTTGCGGCGCGAATCTGGTCGAACTTAGCCAGTAGATCCTCCATCGTGGGATATTGGCTCGCATCAGTTGTGGGCGTAGTTCCCAATGTAAAATTGGCTTCCAGCTCAGGAAACCGATTCGGTTGCCCCAAGATAAATCCGTCCAACAGATTGCTTTCGGAATGCACGAGGTGGCCAAGGACCCACAGCGGATGGTTGCCACCATTAGCCGCCGGCTGCGTGAGTGGCGCATCCTGCATATCGTTGATAAGCCCCATCGCCCAGCCTGTGCTACTTTCCAGGGAGTGTTTGAGTATTTCAATTGCGTTCATTTGATTTCCTGCGGGTAAAAGTATTTGTTGTAAAAACGACTTGATCAGGCAGATTCGATACGTTACTATTGGGTAACATAATGACGGCGATTCGGTCTGTCAACAAGTGCTGTTAACTAAATGGGAGGAAAAAATGATCCACACAAAAAAAGTCGCAGGACGACGTGACGTGCATTATTCGTCGCTCGACGAGCTACTCGCCGACGCCCAGCGATGCGCAAGCGGAAACGTTCGCCTGCTCGGCAACTGGTCGCCGGGGCAAATATATGAACACCTCGCACGGTCGATGGATGCTTCGATCGACGGATTTGACTTTTCGATGCCTGCTCCGGTGCGTTGGTTGATGTCGCTATTGATGAAGAAAAAGTTTCTCTACAAGACGCTTCCGGCAGGATTCAAGAGTACCGCAAAATTCATCCCAGAAGAAACGTCGAACGAAGCTGGTCTCGCTGCGCTAACAAAATCGATTGAACGGCAAAAAAACGAACGCTCTCGCGTCCCGCACCCAGGATTCGGCAACCTCAGCAACGAAGAATGGGAAGCATTTAATTTGCGCCACGCAGAGATGCACCTAAGTTTTTTGGTTGAGTAAAAATTTTCACGCAAAGGAAAAAT
>JAJDEE010000085.1 GCA_029259975.1 Planctomycetota bacterium | reverse complement strand
CTCGCTTCCCAGCTATGAAACCAACTTTCAAACCGCGGGATCGATTTTTAAGCGGGGCTGTGGGTGGTAATGCAAAGGGACATCCGGAGGCAAGCAACCATGAGTGATAAACAATCGGCGGGCGGTTCCGACCCTTCTCCTGTCAGTAGCGGGTCCCTGGTCAATAGCGGGGAACCTCTGCTGCCGATACTGGGCCAGGAGGGTGCGACTCGTCGCACGATGATGAAGGGAGCTGGGTTGACGCTCGGCTTGTTGGCATTTGGCAAGGCGATTTCACCGCTGGCGGCTATTCCCGAGAATGTTTCGGTCGATGAGTTTCTGCAGCAGCACTTTAAGGAGCTTACCGACGATGATAAACAGACGGTTTTTGCCCGCTTGGAGGCTGAGGCGAAAGATGACTACGGCGCTGAGGTTTCGATCAGCGACCACCGTCCCATCCCCGGTGTCAAATTTGGTTACGCAATCAATCTGAGCAAATGCAACGGCAACGGCAAATGTGTCGAAGCCTGTCACCAAGAAAACAACCATGACCGGGCTACCCAAGAGTCGTACATTCGTGTCCTGGAAATGGACAAGGGCTCGATGGACATGGAAACCGGCAACACTACCTACACGCACGAGGTGCCGCAGGACGACAAGTTTTACCTGCCTGTCCAATGCCAGCAGTGCGACAACCCGCCCTGCGTGACGGTCTGCCCGGTGGAGGCCACCTGGAAAGAAGAAGATGGCATCGTCGTCGTCGATTACAACTGGTGCATCGGCTGCCGCTACTGCGAGGCGGCCTGCCCTTATCATGCTCGTCGGTTCAATTGGGAAGAACCGATGGTGCCAGAAGATGAAATCAACACCAACCAGAGCTACCTCTCTAACCGAATTCGTCCGCAGGGGGTTATCGAAAAGTGCCATTTTTGTCTACATCGGACGCGCGAAGGTCGCCTGCCGGCGTGCCTGGAAGCTTGCCCGACGGGGGCACGCGTGTTTGGTGACCTGAACGATCCTGACTCGGACATCAATTGGATTCTCGAGAATAAACGAGTCTTCGTACTCAAAGAAGAGCTTGGCACGCGTCCCAGTTTCTTTTACTTCTTCGATACCTAAACAAGCATGTCTACTACTCTCCCTGCCAATCCGTCCGATACTGCTTCAAGCCCCAAGCAGCTGTTGCGCAGTTACCCTCGTTTTCTGCTCTGGTTGCTAGGAGTTGCCACCGACGGAAGCGTTTTGTTTTACACTTGGATGTTTGTACTGACCGCCATATTTTTGGTTGGCGCTAACGCCTGGGCAGTCCAGGTCGCCGATGGAATGATCGTCACACACATGACCGATCACGTCAGTTGGGGGCTTTACATTGCCAACTTTACGTTCGCAGTCGGAGTCGCTGCCGGGGGCGTCATGATGGTCATTCCGGCGTACCTCTACCATAACGAGAAAATGCACGACGTTGTCATCGTTGGCGAGTTGCTTGCTATTGCTGCAATTGTCATGTGCCTGATGTTCGTTACCGCCGACCTGGGCCGCCCTGATCGGTTCTGGCATATGATTCCCGGACTGGGGCGATTCAATTTCCCGTTCTCGATGCTCACCTGGGACGTTGTCGTTCTCAACGGTTACTTGCTGCTAAATCTGCATGTCTGCGGCTACCTGATGTACATGCGGTTTTTGGGGCGACGCCCGAACCCGCGGTGGTACGTGCCGTTTGTGATGCTCTCAGTATTCTGGGCAATTTCGATCCACACCGTGACGGCCTTTCTCTATTGTGGACTGGGAGGACGCCCTTTTTGGAATTCGGCCCTACTGGCGCCCCGTTTTTTGGCCAGTGCCTTTGTCTCGGGTCCCGCCTTCATTATCGTTACACTGCTGATCCTCAGACGCATTCTGGGCGAACGTATTTCCAACGAGCCGATTCACATTCTCATCAACATTATCCGCGTCACGACGGTCGTGAACTTGATCATGATTGTCTCGGAAGTTTTCACGGAGTTTTATACCGGCGGCAGCCATACCGCCTCGGCCCGTTACCTGTTTCTGGGTCTCCATGGGCACTATGGACTGGTACCCTGGATATGGACCGCGATGGTTGCCAATGTTGTCGCCGCCGTTTTGTTCCTCTCGCCGTGGGTGTTTCGTCGGACTAGCGCATTGGTGATAGCGTGCGCGCTAGCCTTTCTGGCCGCTTGGATCGAGAAAGGAATGGGGCTGATCGTGCCTGGGTTTGTCCCCAGCACATTGCACGAAATAGTCGAATATCAACCCAGCTTACTGGAGTGGAAGGTTACTGCGAGTGTCTGGGCTTTTGGCCTCATGGTCTATACGATCGGGCTGAAAGCTGCGATTGGTGTCTTTGCGCAAAGCCCCGAACCAGTTGCGGAAGGCCCAACCCATGATTAGCGGACTCGTGGCTACCCTAACCGCCGACGCTACACTGGCCGACTCGGCCCTACAGGCGATTGCGCAGCACCCGGCGCTGGAATCAGGTTCGCAAGAGGGTCGTCGATTGCCGTTGGTGCTCGAAACGGCGACCCCAGACGAGTCGCACGCTCTCGGCGACTGGTTGGTTGAGCTACCCGGAGTTGAGCACGTTGACGTTGCGTTTGTCCATTGGGACGACGATCTGGCAACCGTACCGGCGCTGCAGCCTTCCTCGCCACCTTTCCGCAAACGAAGCCTTTGAGTCAATGACCATGGAACCGAATCGTCGCCACTTTATCCGTTCCGCTGCAATGAGTGCCGCCACGGCAATTGCCGCCGGCACAAGTTCGATTTCGTTGCCAGTCCTCGGCGCGACCGAAAGGTTACCGATCACTTGGAATAAGGCTCCTTGTCGGTTTTGTGGGACCGGATGCCATGTGCAAGTGGGCGTGGAAAAAGGCCGTGTCGTCGCTATCGCTGGCGATCAAGAGGCTGAGGTCAACAAGGGGTTGCTCTGCGTCAAGGGGTACCATGTCGGTGCGGCACTGTACGGCAAAGATCGCCTCACCAGCCCGCTCCTTCGACGTGGCGATGCTTACGAAGCGATCTCCTGGGACCAGGCGCTCGATGTGATCGCCTCTCGAATCGAAATGGCACCCGAGCGCTTCGCCGTTTATGGCTCGGGCCAGTGGACCATTCCCGAAGGTTACGCTGCGCAAAAATTCATGAAGGGGGGGTTGTCGAACAACCACATCGACCCCAACGCACGCCTCTGTATGGCGTCCGCCGTGACCGGCTTCCTGGCCACCTACGGCGTTGACGAGCCGGCTGGCTGCTACGACGACCTCGACCACTGCGACGTGGTGATCCTCTGGGGTAATAATCCGGCGGAGATGCACCCAGTATTGTTTTCACGCGTGATCGATCGACGTTCGCGTGGCGAGTCGGTCGAGCTGATCGACATCGGCACTCGCCGCACGCGGTCCACCGAACACTGCCAGCATTATCTCGAAATGAAGCCGCACGGCGACGTTGCCATTGCCAATGGCATCGCGCACCTGCTACTCAAGAACGGGACCTACGATCGCACATTTGTCGAGTCTTACTGCAACTTCAAGGCGCCCGATCCCGACAAACCTAATCTGCATGGCAAATCGATTGGCTTCGACGAATACCAACAACTGCTCGAGCCTTACACGCCTGAGTATGTGGAAAAACTATCGGGAGTGCCGGCGGAGCAAGTCCGCATGTTGGCTGATCGGTTCGGCAATCGCGACTTGAAGATCACCTCGCTCTGGTGCATGGGGATGAATCAGCACACGATGGGGACAGCCATTAACTCTATGGTCCACGGCGTCCACTTGCTGAGCGGACATTTTGGACGCCCCGGCGACGCACCGACCAGCTTGACCGGGCAGCCTTCGGCTTGTGGCACGGTGCGCGAAGTTGGCACACTCGCCCACGCCTTGCCGGGTGGCCGTCTAGTGGCCAATTCGGAGCATCGCCAGCAGACCGAAGCGTATTGGAATCTTTCGGCAGGCCGCGTCAATCCTCAACCGGGGTATCACACGGTAAAAATGTGGGAACAGTTTTGCACACCCGCAGATCAGGGCGGGGATATCGACACGATTTGGGTTCAGGTAACCAATCCGGGTCAGACACTGCCAAACTTGCACAAGCTATTTAACGCGAAACAAGGACTTAAGGAGAAGTTCTTGATTGTCTCGGACGTCTATCCCACAGCCACCACACAACTGGCCGATTTAATTCTGCCCTCAGCCATGTGGGTGGAAAAAAATGGGATTTTCGGCAACTCGGAACGTCGCACGCAGCAGTGGTTTAAGATGGTAGAGCCTCCCGGCGAAGCGCGCGACGACCTCTGGCAAACATTAGCCGTGGCGCAGCGATTATTTGCACGAGGTTTCACCGGCATGCGAGACAGGGATGGGCGGTTCTTGTTCGAGGTGCTCGACGAATCGGGCGCCCCAGTTCCAGCGTGGCAATGGGAACACTACTACGACGTCAACGTCGACAAGCATCTGTTCGAGGAATATCGGCAATTCACTCGCCTCAAACATAAAGACCTGGCACCCTACGACGAGTATGTCGAGACGCGTGGATTGCGTTGGCCGGTGGTTGAGCAACCCGACGGAACCTGGTCCGAGACCCGATTTCGGTTTGTGGAAGGTGCCGACCCGTACGTGGAAGCAGGTGCGGGAATTCAATTCTACCATTCTACGACCCATGATAACCGTGCTCAACTTTGGTTTCATCCCTACGAACCACCGGCCGAGGTGCCCGACGATACCTACCCGCTGATGATGACCACCGGCCGCGTACTGGAGCATTGGCATACCGGTTCGATGACCCGTCGTATTCCTCAACTGAGTCAAGCGATGCCCTCAGCCTACGTTGAGATGAATCCTGAGGATGCTCGTGCTCGTAACCTGCAGAGTGGTGACCAGGTCGTGATTCGATCGCGGCGAGGCGAGATCGAACTGGTCGCCTGGGTAAATGGCCGTGGCCAACCACCCCGTGGTACGGTGTTCGTCCCATTTTTCGATG
>JAJDEE010000084.1 GCA_029259975.1 Planctomycetota bacterium | reverse complement strand
ACGCAAGCATCTCCTGCAAGCGAATCACGGTCGAGTTTGCTGTGCAAGCAGAACCGTAGGGGACGGCTCATGCACTGGCCGCAGCCGCCGGTTTTGCCGCCGATTTTCTAGACGCTTGGGCGAAACGCTACAGCGCTACGCATGCCTTGTCAGCAGGTAACGCAACTTATTTTGCAACAGCGGCGGGGCCAGCGGCATTGTCGGTGGGGTAGGGGCTGCGGAGTTTCTAAATAGCTGGGGACGAAGCCGCCTGAGTAGGTTACGGACGCGGTATCCGCGGGCGGGGCGTCACGCTGAACGCTGCTTAACTGAGGTAGAAGAAGCTAGAGTAGGCAGTAACCGGCCATTGATAGCACCCAGGCTGAGGCTGACATCGATTTATAACCAGCAAGTTGCTACCTTTGTACGGATACGTGTACACTAGGCAGGAGGCCACCATGCTACACCGACAACGAGTACTCTTACAATTCCTGAAAGAAGCAGACCGACCCGTCACGCGTCTGGAGCTAACGAAGTGGAGCTTCTTGCTCAGGAATGAATTAGAATCGGCTGGTGGTTCAGCCTTCTATGATTTCCTTCCATATCGCTTTGGGCCATTTTCGTTTGCTTTGTTCCAAGAGCTAGACAAGCTCGCTGCGATGAGCTTCGTTCATTTTGAGGTCGATGAGCCAGTTGTTCTTGGAGATGCGGTCTCGAATTCAGTTGCAATGCCTTCAGCAGTAAAACGTGACATCAATCATGTGGTGACTCGATTTGGCAAGCTTGGTGGAAATCAGTTAATTGATTATGTCTATGACCACTACCCTGCCTACACATTCAATAGCGAAATCAGGAAGCTTACCCAACGGCCAAAGGCCAAACTGAAAGTTTTTACCGCTGGCTACGAAGGGAGGTCTGTCGATTCTTTCCTAAACCTGTTGCTGCAATCAGGCATCGGGCAGCTTTTGGATGTACGCATGAACCCAATTGCCAGGCGATACGGTTTTCATCGCAGCACCCTCAACCGCTTATGCGGGAAGCTTGACATCAATTACGAGCACATCCCCGCTCTAGGAATTCGCTCTGACAAGCGTCAAGACTTGGACACCCCTGGAGCGCGTGACCGTCTGTTCAAAGACTACGAAGCAACCACTCTCAAGGAAGAGTCGCAATCCATAGACGCCGTAGTGGACTTCGTGAAAAAGACGCCAAGTGTGCTTGTCTGCATGGAGGCCAACCATACATGCTGCCATCGTTCTCGCCTGGCGAACGTCGTCGCTAAACGTTCCGGTCTTCCAGTCGAACATCTTGGCTATCCGCATGCCTGAAAAGACTAAAGTTCTCATAACGGTGATGACGTACCCCCACCCATCCAAGGGCTATCAGGAAGTAATATGCACTGCGGGAATCACTGAAGCGGGAGAATGGATTCGCCTTTACCCGATAGACTACAGGTATCAGCCAAAGCACAGGCAGTTTGCAACGTTCCAGTGGATAGAAGTTGAGCTAGAAAAAGCACCCGCAAACAAAGACAATCGTCCCGAAAGCTATCGGCCAAACCTGGATTCTATCCAGATAATTGGTGAGCCGTTAAGTACGAAGAGCGGTTGGCGTGAGCGGCGTGACTATATCGACCCCATGCCCCATCAGACAATCAAAGAATGGAAGGCCCTCCACGAAAAGAACAAAACCTCGCTCGGCATCGTTCGCCCCAAACGTGTTCTGGACCTTGAGATTCGACCTGCGGAAGACGAGGAATGGAAGCCGAAATGGAAAGCGTTATTTTCTCAGCCAAGACTCTTTGGACCTCAGCAAAAGCCACTCTCCAAGCTTCCGTTTACGTTCCACTACATTTTCGAGTGTGAAGACGACGATAAGCCGCACTCCGCAATGTGCGAAGACTGGGGACTCGGTGTTCTTTTCCGAAAACAAGCTGAGCAGTTTGGCCCTGACGCCGCTGCTAAGAAGGTCCGTAAAAAATATCTCAATGAGCTTTGCCGAGAAGACAAGGATACAAGGTTCTTCATGGGAACTAGGTTTCCCCACAATACCTGGCTTGTACTCGGAGTGTTTTGGCCTCCAAAGGACCAACAGCAGCAACTCTTCGGCTAAGCTAGTGTGTCGCCCAGTTTCGTGCAATTTCAATAGTTCATGGTCGAGCCGATTTGATGTGTGATCTTCAGCGGAATGAATGCCTCGAACTGTCCTCGGTAGCATCGCTTGGCTGCTAAACGTCTGGGGGCAATCTAACCCAGGTGAGGCCCTCCTCGACCGTTAGGAGTTCCTAATTTCACGGATATGCGAGGTCTCCGCTTTTACGCACTCGCTTGTGCGTCGTGCTTGTATCCGGGTGAATTTTTAGCCGACGGTCGGCTCAAAACTTTCGCCGTAGCTCCATCCGCACACCGGAGATGTCTTTGCTGTTGCGGAGCCAGCCGGTCATCGCGTCGGCGCGGAAGAGGAGCGTGTGGCTGAGGGGGCGCTGGTAGCGGGCGCCGACGGCGTATTGGTCGCCGGGGGCGACGCGGGTGGCAGGGTCGTCGAAGGTTTGTAGGAAGGCGAATTCGAGGATGAGCTGCTGCTCGAAGCTGCCGCCGAGGAGGTCGACGCCCACCGCGCCGCCGTAGGTGTTGTTGGCCGAGTCGTCGAGGATCGGGTAGCCGGTAAGCAAGTCGGACTCAAAATTGATGCCGGTGTTTTTAAGTGGGCCTTGTAGGCGAGCGGCCGATTGGGGCGTGCCGAAGCCGGCGAAGAGGTTGACGTAGGGGATGACGTTGTACGGGTTGCGGGTGAGAAAACTGTTTTCGAGCAGCAGCAGCACGCCGTCGGCGGTGCGGTTGTTGCGAGGTCCATCCTGGCCGGTGTTGACGATCACGCGTGCCGAGTTCGACACCAAGTTGAGATAGCGGCGCGTGTAGCTGGCGGCGAGGTTGTGGTAGCTACGGCCGAGGTTTTCGGTGTCTTCGAGATAGGCGTAGCCGGCTTCCAGGTAGCCGCCGCGGCTTTCGATGAAAGTCGTAAAACCGACGATGTTGGCGGCGTTGTTGTCGCCTTGGAAGGCGAGGTTGCTTGTGACTTCGTCGAAACCGATAAAAAAAGTTGTGTCGAAGTTCGACCAATCGAGCACAGGGTTGTTGCGCGCCGGAATGGTGACGGCGGCACCGGCGAAGGCGTCTTCGATCCAGATGCCATTTTGATAGACCAGCGGAATCAAGCCAACAGCAAATGGCAAGTCGAAATTTGAATAGTGGCCGCCCAGTCCGCCCAAGATCGCGCCGAGATCGCCTTCGAAATACGCGGTGTCAGTGCGTTCGTCCCAGCCGTCCCAGGCGTCGTTGGTGCTGAGCTGGCCGTTGTCGTAGATCACGCTGGAAAATTCGTTGCGCTCGTCGAGCGGCCCCCAAAAAACGTGAAACCGCTCGGTCGCGGTGATCGACAGGTCGATGTCGAGGTTTAGCCGGTTCGCCCAAATTGTCTGTTCATTGGCAACATTATCGTTGTAGGCGATGGCCGAACGGTAGTCGCCGTAGACGTAAAGTTTTGGCTGCGTGAGGTTCGTCAGACCGAGCGCTGTGCCGGAGCGAGGGATGGGTCCGTTGAGATAGAAGGGCAGTCCCCATTCGAGTGCTGGGCGCTGTACGGGGTTTATGTACTTGCCGCTGTAGACATCGGTCTCGGCGTTGGCATCCCAACAAGTACCGTCACCATAACTGTAAGGGGGTGGATCGGCTGAGAAATCGGCCGAGGTAAACGGCATTTCCTGTGTTTGGCAGTCGCTGCAATGGGGCACGGCTTGCATGACTTGGCCCTGAAGTTGGGCGGGCGTTGGCAATTGTTCCCACGGTGGGGCATGGGCCGAAACCACCGCCGGCGGCACAGGTGAGGTAAGCGTGTAGCGGCCAAGGCTACGCTGGAACCCTGGCGAGACTGGGCCATGGAGTGGTACGGACTTGCAAGCTGGCGGTTCTGGCAGCAACGACGTGCCGAAAGGACGCGAAATCTCGGGGCGACCGAAGAGTGAGGACTCGTAAGGCGAGCAGGAGGAATTGGAGAAGAGAGCATTCTTCCGCCGGTCGAGCAGGCGCGGCGGCGCGTCGCAAACCGG
>JAJDEE010000083.1 GCA_029259975.1 Planctomycetota bacterium | reverse complement strand
CCCAAGAACCATAAATACCAGGGTCTGAAAAGCGTTCGCCCAAGCCGTGCCGCGCATGCCGCCGAAAAAGACGTAGCAAAGCACGACGGCGCAAATCGCCAGCGAGCCGATTTCTCGCGGGATGCCGCCCTTGGTCGCCTCGAAAAAATGAGGAAAAGCGCCGGGAGTCGGGGGGCCTCCAGCAACAGTCGGAGGTGCAGCCGCAGTCATCGTTTCGACGACGCCGCCGGCGGCAATCACGCCGATGAGCAGGTACGGAATCACCAAACCGACCAAGATCGGAAATAACAGCAGGCCGATGCGGTCGCTCTCCAAACGGTCGCGAAAGAATTGGATCTGCGTCGTGTAACCATGTCGACGACCAAGCGACCAGAGTTTTACGCCCACGACAAAGAAACAAAGCGAGTGGATAATGCCACTCGACGAGGCGAGCATCCCGTAAACGCCGATGCCCTCTTTGAACGCCTCGCCCGACGAGCCAACCAGAGCAAACGCGGTCATCGTGGTGCCGAAAATCGACATCAACAACAAGAATGGACCGATCGAATGGCTGGCAAGCTGGTAGTCGCTCTTGGTGCCGGTAAACAATCGGCTCGCAAAAAAACCGAGCAGCAGCAACAGTCCCAGATAGCCGACAATGATCAAAAACTGCGTCATGCCGATTTTTCTCCCGTCGAGCCATCCTCAAGCCCCACGGGCCAACAATATTTGATTGCCCAAAACCAAGTCGCCCCCGCCGCGACCGAAAGGCAGGCATGATAAAACAGCCCAATCGGCATGAAGCCAAAGACCAGCGTGCCATCGGTCCAAAACCAGTTGTCCTGGTGAAGGACGAGCAGAATGAGGATCATTGCTAGGAGAGAGCGAGGCATGTTCGTTAAGGCGAGAGGATGGAGGCGGAAGGGTGAAAGGCTCATTCTAGTGGAAGAGGGCCTGTTATCAAAATGGTGATCTTACGAAAGCCCTGCCTTCAGCCCTCCGCCTTCGTCGCTAGCCACGGTTCCAAATCCTCAAAAATTCGGCCTTCGCAACCATTAAAAACACGGCCGATGAGCATGTCGACCAGCTCGCTTTGATGCTCGGGGTGTTCTTGGATGAATTTGCCGACGCGGAAGTGGTCGGAATAGAAGGCGTCGACCAGCTTGCGGATGAGACCGATCTGCCGCCCGAAGTCGGGGAGCCAGCGGCCTAACGTGGCGGCAGAGGTGTCACCGATGCGGAGGCCGTCGATGATGCATTCGGCGGCGAGTTCGGCCGACTTGAGGGCGAAGTAGACGCCGGAAGAATAGACGGGGTCGATAAACCCCCAGGCGTCGCCGACGAGCACCCAGCCATCGCCGGCCGAGCGGGTGGTCGTGTACGAAAACTCGCGGGCGATTTGCAAGTCGTCTTCGGGTTGGGCGTCTGCGAGCCAGCCTTCGAGCGTTGAACATTTTTTCAGCTCGTCAGCAAACACCTCGGCGGGCGTGCCACGACCTTTGAGCAGGTAGTCGCGATCGCCGACGACGCCGACGCTGACGAGGTCGTCAGACATCGGGATGAACCAAAACCAAGACCGCTTGTCGGCGGCGTGCATGATCACAGTTTTCACGCCGCCGCCAGCCGTGTCGCGGTGGGCGCCACGGTAATATTGCCACATGGCCGCTTTGCGGAGGTCAGAGTTCTCGCAGCGGAGGCCAAAACGATTGGCCAGCAGCGTTTGTTGCCCCGTGGCGTCGACGACAACTTTTGCTACAACCTCGATGGAAGCGTTTTCGGCCTGCTGAAGCAAAACGCCCGTCACTCGTTCGTTGGCGGTTTCGCCTGCGGCAAGAACATCGAGAACACGAGTGTTATCACAACAAGTGGCACCTTTAACAGCAGCATTATCAAACAACATTTTATCGAACTCAGCGCGGTCGACATGCCAGGTTTCGCTTGATTCGCGATCATCGTGCGTGCGAAAGAAAAAGGGCGACGATTCTTTGCCCGTGTTGTTGACGAACTGGACACCGACTTTTTTGGGGTAGCCGCTCGCTTGCATCTGGTCGAGTACGCCAAGCCGCTCGAAAATCCAATACGTCTCGGGCATCAACGACTCGCCGATGTGGTACCGGGGCATCTTCGCACGTTCGACGAGGAGCGTGCTGTAGCCGGCTTCAGCGACCAAAGCGGCAGCGGTAGTGCCGGCTGGCCCGCCACCGATGATGATACAGTCGTAGTGCGAATTAATTCCGTTCATGATTTCTCAATGCCAAACTCAGTAGTTCCAAAAACAAGGAAAGAACGCTAATCTTCGCTAATCTGCACTAATCGTATTTGCGAAGATTAGTGCAGATTAGTGCAGATTAGTGTTCCAAATGACAGTTTCTGGTCTTTCTTTTCCATGGATTTTGGAACGACTGAAACTAGATAAATGACCAATGAGGAAGGGTAGTGGTCGTGGCATTGGTCATTTCCCTTTATGCTCTGACGATTTCCAGTAGCTCCACTGCCGGTTGATCGGCAACTAAAATTCGAGCCGTCCTCCCGTAAATGGGATTGGAGTCTTCCAGTTGCAATTGCGACTGTAGTTCTAGGCTAGGCAGGACACGCCATAGTTGACATAGCTCGACTTCGCGCATTAGATGGTGTCGGATCATGATTCGACCTAGTGGCAGGGCTTGCGATTTGATCTCCAGTTGCACGATCTCGGGCAAACCTGCTAGGTTGATTCGCATGATGCCAAATTGGACGGGGCTGGCATCGCGCTGTAAGACGAGCAGGATCTTGCGTGCATAGCTGTCGTCTGCAATCTGTTCGTCTAGCACCCGCACGTCGACGTGACTGTTGTGCCAAGCTTCGACCGTGACGGTCATGTGGTCGGTGTGAGCGAGCAGCGATTGATACGCGTCTGGCAAGTCGCTCGACTCGACAGGCTCGAAAACGCCTAGTTCATCTTGCGAGGCAAAGAACAGGCTGATGAGTGGGGAGATGGTATTGGACATAGGGGCGAGGCGCTAGTTGCTAAGCGTAGGTTGGTGAGTGCGTAAGGTTTAGTTGTTGTAGCGATTCACTGATCAACGAACGCTTGTTAGAGCCTCACGGCGATTTCTTCTTTTTACGCGAACGGCTATGCTTTTTCTAACGCCTAATAACTAGTGCCTATCGCCCTCCCAACGGAACTAACACGGTTTCCGCTTCTGCTGGGCGTTCCAAGA
>JAJDEE010000082.1 GCA_029259975.1 Planctomycetota bacterium | reverse complement strand
CCGAGACGCCCTCTTCGCTGAGAATCTCAAATGCCTCGACCTCGCTGGTATTTTCGAGATGCGTCCCGCCGCAGAGTTCTTTACTGAACGCGTTTCCTGCTACGAGGCCCATCGAAACCATCCGCACCGGGTCGGGATACTTTTCGCCGAACAGCATCATCGCCCCTTGGCTGCGCGCTGCGGCCAGCGGTAGCGTCTCCCAACGAATCGGTTCGGCGGCCGCGACATGCTTCGCCACATCGGAGCTAATCTCGGTCAACTGCGCGTCGGTCACGGGGCTGAGGTTGGTGAAATCGAACCGCAGCCAATCTTCGTCGACCTTCGAGCCTTGTTGCTGGGCGTGCGAGCCAAGGTGTTTTTGCAAGGCGTGGTGCATGACGTGCGTGGCCGAGTGCGCGCGGCGAATGCCGTTGCGGCGGTCGGTATCGACCGTTGCCTCGACTGCCGATCCTTCGTACATCACTCCGCTGAGCAGATGGCCGTGATGAATCACCAGCTGCCCATCTTTTTGTGTATCGGTGACCTCGAACTCAAAACCATCGCCGACGAACTTGCCGGTGTCGCCGACTTGGCCGCCGCTTTCGCCGTAGAAGGGTGTTCGATCGAGCACAATGCGGATTGCATTCTCGTGGCCTTGTTCTTCCATGCATTCACACAGCCGATCGTCAGGCGCACTGCCCGCGACAATTCCTTTGACGACCGCTTTGGCGGACGTGGTTTCGTAGCCAAGGAATTCGGTGCTGTGCAGCGCATGCTTGAGCGAATCGACCGGCCCTTTGGCGCCCATAACGGTGTGTTGCACTTTGCCCGAGGCTTCGCCATGCTTGGCCATCGCGCGGGCGTAGCCGTCCCAGTCGAAAGCGAGATTATGCTCGGCAGCCAGTCCCTCGAACAATTCCGGCGGCACACCGTAAGTTTGATACAACTCGGCGGCAACAGCTCCCTCGACTTTGACGCGTTGGTTGGCGCGCATTTCGTCGAAAGCGTGTTCGATGCGGCTTAGGCCATCGTCGATCGTGCCGAAAAAATTGGCTTCTTCCTGCTCGATCACCTTCGCAACGCGGTCTGCCGTTTCGGTCAGTTCGGGGTATGCGCTCTTCATCATTTCGACGACTTTGGGCACTAGCTGGTGCAAGAAAGGCTCGCGCAGGCCGAGCTGATGGCCATCAAGCACGGCGCGACGCAACAGCCGCTTAACGACATACTTTTCTTTGTTCGCACCGGGGTAAACATTCTCGTGGACGGCAAACGTGCAGGCACGTACATGGTCGGTGATCCGCCGGCAGCGCCGGCCGGCTTCGCTTTCGAGTTTGTATTTCACGCTGCAGATTTCGGCAGCCGCTTCGACGATTGGCAATAGATTGTCGATGTGGTAGTTGGTCGGCACGCCTTGCAGCGTGGCGACGGTGCGTTCTAGGCCCATACCGGTATCGATGTTTTTCGAGGGCAAGGGGCGCAGGTTGTCAGGCGGATCGCCGACGCGGTTGAACTGCGTGAAGACGAGATTCCAGATTTCGACTTCTGAGCCTTGTTCGGGGTGAAAGTAAATTTCGCTACACGGGCCGCAAACTCCGTCGGGGCCTTGGCTGGGCGCGCTGGCGGGCCAAAAGTTTTCGTCTTCGTCCATCCAGGCAATTTGCTTGGCGGGCAAACCGATATCGGTCGCCCAAATATCGGCGGCTTCTTGGTCGTCTTTGTAGACGGTCACGCTGAGTTGATTGGGATTGAGTCCCAGCCACTTTTTATCGGTTAGAAATTCCCAGGCCCAGTTGATCGCTTCGCGCTTGAAATAGTCGCCAAACGAAAAGTTGCCGAGCATCTCGAAAAACGTATGGTGATAAGCCGTGCGGCCGACGTTGTCGATGTCGCCAGTGCGAAGGCATTTTTGACAGGTCGTTGCACGCGTGAAATCGAGTTTGACTTTGCCCAGAAAATGATCTTTGAATTGGTTCATCCCGGCAGGCGTAAATAGCACGCTCGGGTCCCACGTCGGCACCAGCACATCGCTTGGCTGGCGGCTATGGCCTTTAGTTTCGTAGAAGGCCAAGTATTTTTCGCGAAGTTCGTCGGTTTTCATCAGAGCAGAAGCCAGATTTATGGGGGCGGTAGGAAAGGGTTCTTGGGGTCAGAGCTAATCCCCTATGATATCGCCCAACCGGCGAGACGACTACTGCGCGTTTGGCTCTTCGCAGTTCGCAGGGAGCAGCGGTCGCGAGCTGCGAGACTTGACGCTAAAATCCTGGTATTCCCCCGGAAACCGAATGGAGGCAAATCATGCAAGAAAACGAACAGACGAACGAACAGACGACAGAGGAGAATCCGCGCCGCTGGCAACCGCTGGAGCGTACCGACCGCCGTGTGGTGGGCGTGTTGGTCGAAAAAGCGAAGACGACGCCCGACAACTATCCGCTGACGCTCAATTCGCTGCTCAACGGAGCAAATCAAAAGAGCAACCGTTTTCCGCAAATGCAGTTGGACGAAGAGCCGGTGTTCGATTCGCTGGAGCGTCTGCGTAAGCTCGGGGCGGTCGCCGAAGTTCAGGGCGACAGCCGCGCGCCGAAATTCCGCCACTTGCTCTACGACTGGCTAGGCGTCGACAAGTACGAGTTAGCCGTCATGGCCGAATTGCTGTTACGCGGCGCGCAAACGCTCGGCGAACTGCGCGGTCGCGCCGCCCGCATGGAACGAATTTCAGGTATCTCCGATCTGCGACCGATCATCGACAGCCTGTACGGTAAGGGCTTGATCGTTTATCTGACGACCCCTGGCCGCGGCTGCATCGTGACGCACGCCCTTTACCAAGAGCAAGAGCTGGAAAAGCTGCGTGCTGAACACGGCAACGTGAGCGTCGATGTGCCTGTGCCGACGGCGGAGTCAGCCGCTCCAAGCGTCACTGCGACCAACAATAGCGAAATCGATTTGCTGCGTGCAGAAATTGCAGCGTTGCGCAAAGAATTAACAGAAACGATTGATAAAATACGAGTCGACGTAGACGAACTGCAATCGCATCTAACGGTGGAACACGACTAATTTTGCAACTCGCAACGCGTCATTTCTCTCGGCGGCGTTGTCCAGATGCCGGCGATAGCTACTACCGCCGCCAGTCCGGCGAATAACCAAAATGCCGGTCCAAACCCGCCGAAGTAATCGTCTGACACGCCCATTAACAGCGGGCCGAGACTGCTGCCGGCTATGGCTGCGGTGAGCGACATACCGCGGATTTTGCCGAGATGAGCGCGCCCAAAAAAACGTGCCCAGCCGGTCGCCGCGATGATCGTCATCAGGCCTTGGGCAATTCCGTAGACGAAAAAAATAGTGATGAGCGTGGCAGCGCTGCCTGTTGCCAGCAGCGCGCAGCTAACGGCGATCAAACCCACAGCGCTGACCACCAACCAACGCAGAGCGACGCGATCGGCCAGCAAGCCACCCACAATTTGCGACGTGCCCATGCCAATCGCGATACACGATAATGCCCACTTCGCAGCCGATTTGCCCAATCCGTGTGCGCCGAAAATTGCTTCGAGATGAAAGACAATCCCCGTGCCAATCAGCGCCCAAGTCGCCGTGGCGGCAAGCAGTATCCAAAACGCTCGTTGTTGCCTTGCTTGCGCTAGCGTGAGACCCACGGTTTTGAGCTTTAGTGACTGCTCGCCATGGATTGGACACGCGCCGTCAGAAAATTGCCCCAGCAAGTCGGGAGATTCTCGATACACGAACGCCAACAACGGCAACAGACCCGCCGCCAAGATCGTTGCAATGCCCAGATAGGCCCCTCGCCAGCCGAAGGTCTCGATCAACGACACAATTCCCGCAGGTATAAATGCCATTGAGCAAGCCATGGCAAACTGCATCATGCCACTCGCCAAACCCAATCGTCGATCGAACCAAGCCGCCAGTGTATTATTCGCCAATAGCACCAAAGTGCCCGGCCCCAGGATTCGAAATAGCACGAACGCCACGAACAGCATCGCAACGCCCTGCGTTTGCGACATCAGCACGCATACGCCCGCCAGTGCCGCGACAGCTACCAGCGCCGAACGGCGTAATCCAAACCGATCGATAAATCCGCCAATGGAGGGTAGGGCAAAGGAGGCGATTACTGTGGCCACCAAGTAGATCGCCGAAAGCCGCGTTTGGCTCAGATCGAACGCCGTGCGGAATTTTGAATTGAAAAACGTGATTCCGAACGTCTGCCCTGGACTGGTGGCGATCATCAACAACATCGCCAAGGGCAGCATCAGCCAGCCGTAGAAGAATTTGGGCTGGCCACCGACATTTGCGTCGACAGAAACGTCGATCGAACCCTCAACAGCCAACGAACTCTCTCCCGCAGGCTCTTCCAATACATCAACAACAGAAGACATAGTAGGCGGGTGCAGGGCAGGGTGAATGGAGGCGGGACCGTGCATTATAGCCGGGCTGTCGTCGAAAAGATACGGCGGAGATTGATGACGAAGATACGAATGACGTAAGACGAAAAAATGCGCGGTTCTTCATTCGTACTTCGTCTATTCCCTTGCTTCTGTTATCCTAGAGTCATTAGCGTTCTCTCTCCTGGCCTTTTTTGTTGCTGTTTCTATGTTGTCGACTGAAAGCAGCAACACCGACGGTAGCAGCTTGATTGCAGGCCGGTATGCTGCTTTTGCTGCTTGGCTGCATCGTAATTTGCTCTGGCTGTTGGTCGGCTGCTATCTGCTTTCTGCCGTGTTGCCGAAGCCGGGGCAGGCAATCCGGCGTTGGTCGCCAGCACTTGCCGACAACCAAGACATTACTGCTCCGTTGTTGTTGCTTGCGATGCTGCTATTCTGCGCGGCAGCCGTAGTACGCTGGACGCAAATGCGAGAACTGATGCAGCGTCCCGGCATCTTACTCACCGGGCTGATCGCCATCTGGCTAGTGCCATGCTTTTTTGTCAGCGTACTAGGATGGGTATTGCCGAGTATTTTGGGAGACTTCGCCACGTCGGGCATGTTAGTCGGCTTGGCCTTGGTTGCTGCAATGCCCGTAGCCAATTCGTCGGTAGCCTGGTGTCAGAATTCTAAAGGAAACGTCGCCCTCAGCCTTGGTATCATCGTGCTGACCATCGTGCTCTGTCCGATCGTGACACCGCAACTGCTCAACCTGATGGGGTTTTCGCTTTCGCCACTCGAAACTGAGCAGTGTGAACTGCTCGTTAAACGTTTTTCGAGTACCACCTTCATCGTGTGGGTGATTTTCCCCTCATTTGCCGGCATGATGTTCAATCGCCTAGTCGGGCCTATTTGGATTGAACGACTCCGCGATACCTTGCGACTGGTGAGCGTCGGAACCTTACTAACGCTCAACTACGCCAGTGCTTCGATCGCCATGCCCAGAGTTTTTGGAGAAGAAGCTTGGCAAACAATCGTACTCACTGCTGCCTTAGCAATGACACTCTCGGTACTCGGTGTCGTTAGTGGTTGGGTGACTGCACGCGTGATGTCGCTCGATAAACCAACCACAACCGCTCTGATGTTCGGTTTCAGCATGAAGCACACCGGGTTGGCGCTGGTGCTAGCCGATTACATCGCCCAACAAGAGCCGCGAGTAATCTTGATGATCGTCCTGGCGACGCTGCTACAACACGTCGTGGCAGGGTTGGCCGATTG
>JAJDEE010000081.1 GCA_029259975.1 Planctomycetota bacterium | reverse complement strand
GCCGGATCTGGAACGGAGGCAGTCCAGCAGCAGGTCCAAGATTTCGTCAACAAGAATTACCAAATCGATTCGGCCTATGTAGTTCACGATGGCCAAGCCGTGCTGCACGCCGGAACGCCCAACGGCTGGGGCATCGGCCTGATCGCAGGCACAGGGGCGGTCGCCTACGGAGAAAATCAGTCCGGCGAGAGTGCCGTGGTTGGCGGCTGGGGCTACTGGTTTGGCGACGAGGGAAGCGCCTATTGGTTGGGGCAATCGGCCCTACTCGCTATTTCTCATGCAGCCGACGGCCGCGCGGGCCAAACGACACTGACGGCCGCCGTTCTCAACAAGCTTGATACGCAAGAACCACGAGAAATACTCACCGCACTCCTCCGCAAAGGAGACGTTCGACTAGCGATTGCCGACCTCGCCAAGTTGGTCTGCGAAGTGGCCGAACAGCAAGACGAAATCGCAAGTGGAATTCTCGAACAAGCCGCCCAACATTGGAGCCGCCACAGTGCCTGCCTAGCACAACAACTGGTGCCAAACAAAGCATTCCCACTCGCGTTAGCCGGCGGTGTACTCTGTGGCAGCCCGTTTGCACGAAAGCGGCTGCTTGAGCAACTGCAAGCCGCGCAGTTGCAAACTTCTTCGGTGGAATTCGTCCCCGAGCCGGTTGTGGGCTGCCTAAAAATGGCGTGTCGAGGTTGAGAACATCCGATTGCGCAAGTGGCAACATTCCTCGAATTGCATTTGAGGCCAGAAAGCTACAAGTGATCGCTAATGGGAGGGAAACACCCAGTTTTGAACGAAAACAGGATTTTCGACGTGATTTTCAGCTGAATTTTCTTGCATTTGCGATCATAAACATTGCAACGCGTGATTTGTTTCGGTAAAATTCGTGCTTACCTCTTGAATTTAAACTCCCCCAACCTGCTTTCCATATTGAGTGCAATAGCTGATGTAGTTTAATACCATGCCTGATTTCCACACACACACACACACACACCTGCCGCTTCTCGCGGTAGTGTTTTTGGCTCGATTGTGATTGCTGGAATTCTCATTGCGGCAGGGTTGTTAAAAGCTAGCGATACAATTGCCTACCTATACAACTTTGGCCTTGGAGCTTCTACGCTGTGGGCAAGTCTACCAGTCGTATTTCTGGAAATCGTGCTGGGAATTTTTTTACTCAGGCACCCTTTGTCTTTTAGAGTCTGGGCTTTAACCGCGATTTTTTTTACGGCGTTTTTACTCAGTAATCTATTTGCAATTGTCGAGGGTAAACACAGTTGCAACTGCTTCGGTGCTGTCGTTTCTAGGCCCTTTTATGTAGCCATGCTAGATTTGGTCGTGTTGGTAGCATGCGTCGTGTGGTTACTGAGAAAAAAAAACAGGGATGTGAACGTCTCCAAATCCACAATGCCTTGTTCTTTTTCGGCGACTAGTGTGCTAGCGATCACTTTTGTAGCAGTTTCATTTTCTCTGGTCTATTTAAGGGAATCTTATGGCGTAGCTCCGCTCATAGGTTTACCGCCCGTCATTGGTCGGATTGTTCTTGATACCGAGCCAACAGGAAACCAGTTCGTAGCGAACCTGAGTCTTGCCTCGCGTGCCAGCGGACTTGTGGTGATACATGGTATGCAACCCAGTTGCAGCATGTCGATTGACACCGAATTTCCTATCAGGGTCGAACAAAATTTTCCGACCACTGTGCCAGTACATTGTCGGAATGATGGCGATGCTACGGTCGACTTTGTTTCAGTAACATTATTGGTCGGTGATGCTGAAAACGTACTGCATGTTGCGACGTTGCGTGTACCTATCGTGACGATTTAGGAACTCTTCTCAACAAAAGGAAAATCATTCGATGGTGGGTAATAAGAAGAAACCATACCAATTTACGATTGTAAAGAGATCTGATCCACTAATATTTATTCTATGCACAATCGCTGCCATAGCCTTTTCGCCCTTATCAGCAGGGGCCATAACGCCTCAAGAAAACATGGCGAAATGGTATAGCGAGTGGATAAAGTCATTGCCCAAACAGTATCGAGTCACGAGCAAAGAGTTTTTTGGCGAAAAGAAGGACCATCCGCTAGTCATGATCTGCACAAACTGGACAAATGGAGACAATCGACTTTGCAGTCTAGATAACTTTAAGGTTAAAAATTCCTATAAGCTCCTGATCAATCCACGGTATGCAGCGAGGATTGTAACGACTCTGGGATCCGAGGATCCTGTTTGGAGCATGGAAAACTTTGCTTTCCGCTCTGATGAACACTACCAGTCGGTAGTTGCTGACGTCGGTATTCCCGCTGGGTTTGGCTATGATATTGCTGCTTGGTCAAAAATGCCACACGACGTCACAAAAGAAACCACCTTTTCGGATAATTCAAAGAAAAGTATCCACTGGAAGTTCAAACCTGATGCTATCACTGGTGATAGACAACCACTAGAGGTCGTTTTCACTATTGATGACTCCGTTAGTGGGATGGTCGTGGAGGTTGCAGTCACCGAGCGAGGTGGAATACGGAGCCGTAAAGTAATTGATGGCTGGCAATTTAAGGATGAAGTCTGGATCTTTGCGAATTCCACCACTTATTTTCAATTACCTGGACAAGAAAATGAGCAGCTGCATTCAACCAAATCTTGGGATTTCAGTGTCTTCTTAGATCCCCAACCATCCGTAGAAGGCTGCCTGCTAAGTTCCTATGATTTACCTGAACCACAACAAAACCACAGTAATACAAAGTATTTTCTCTTCCTGGTTGCACTTGCACTCTTGATAACCGGATTAGCTCTCATGCGACGTAATGATAAATGACAAGTCCAAGTACGAACACGTTTTTTTGTTTCGCTTTTTTTCAGCAAAGGAAATTGAGTCATGAGTAAGTCTTTTCGCCCGATACTGGGGGTGGTGATTTTAGCGTTAAGTTCTATTTCATTAGTTTTTTTGATGGAAAGTACGGCTCACGCTGCATCTATATTTTGCACCGACAATGGCTGTGCAAAACGCGGTGGTATACCTCGCTTTTGCAGTACTGGAAACAATACACCCTGCATGGCTATTAGCTGGGCATCATGCTCCTGTAAAGCAGACCCCTGGAATTCCGCAAAGTGCTTCTGTAAGGCTAGCTTATGAGTGCGTTGGACGGCCTCTCACGTTTGGTGATGGCAATCTAGTTCCAATTAATCTCTGCTAGGGTAGACGGAGCAGCTGAATCAAGTCTTGCAGCTGTTTCGTCTACTTCTTGCATCTATTTTTTACGTACTTTTAGGAAAGGATTTTTTTGCTGGACACAAATTATGCGATATGCTCCATCCAAAAGCATCCTTGGTGGATTTTTCTTGTCCTTAGGAATGACGGTACTGTTCTATCTGGCGTTATCTCAATGGATGCAGCCGATGACAAAATATCGATTCCGCAATAACAACTTTCCTGAGACTTTCATTTCAAGCATACACGTCGACTTAACCAGCCCCAATCAATGGGTAAGTCTTGAATGGTCTGGACCTCAAGCATCAACGCAAGATACAGGGCCTTTCAAAAGCTCGACAGGCAGAGGCTGGGGAACCAATGATTGCAATGACCCCGTGGAAAGTAATTGCCTAAACTCACGATGTACGCCCAAGGGCACGCGCCCCGTTGAAGGTTTCCTGACGCACCTACGAAGCAACCCAGAGGCCCGCTACGTCACTCTCATCGACGCCAAGCGAGCCATTGGCATACACCGCTCGCCAGAGGTACCTTCACGTCCTGCGTCGCAAGGATGCGTCAGGCTTACGGAATATCCCGCCCGACTAATCTACGACAATTCAATTGCTCAAAAAACAATGGTGGCCGTCGACGGTGAATGGTCGCTACCCGATCTAGCCGAACAGACTCAGAATAAGTAGTGTCGATTTTTTCGTCGTGAATTACTGGAGAAATTAGAGAATGAGTCCAAAGCAATTTTTGATCCCAGCCATTTTGGCTCTAGCATTGGTCGGCTGTGCAGAAAAAGACAAGGTTTCTACGGAGTTAACGCAGATACTACCAGGAGAGTACATCGCATCGGAGGACGATAACCTGAGCGTAATCGCTCTCAGAGCCTATGGAGATATGGAACTCTGGTATTCTCTGCTGAACGCGAATCCACAGCTATCCACTCGGCCTGGATTTGATATCGAGCCCGGAGAAATAATCATCGTTCCAATCATGGAAAAACTCGATCGGTCACTGCCAAAGTCAATTTTCCCCGAATCGCTTCCAGCCGACTACATCATCATGCCTGGAGACTCGTTGACTTTCATTGCCAAGGGCTGCTACGGCGATTCTGAATTGTGGACACGTATTTACGACGCAAATCGGAACACACTGTCCGAACGAGTCAAGCAGGATCCGCGTCAGATTATTGCTGGCGAAGTGCTGAGAATACCTGCACCTCCTGCAAAGGCTCCGACTGCAAGCGATTAAAAAAGGGCGTCCATGATGCACCGAACCCACGGTTTTACTCTGATCGAACTGCTAGTTACCATTTCGATTATTGGAGTGTTAACGGCATTGCTCCTGCCTGCTGTAAGTGCTTCGCGTGAGAGTTCCCGAAAAGTCACCTGCGCAAACCACTTGCGGCAACTTGCCCTAGCATCTCAAAACCATCTCGCTTCCAGGCGTTTTTTTCCGTCAGGTGGTTGGTCAGGTGCGTATATTGCGGACCCCTCCCGAGGATTCGGACAATCGCAACCAGGTGGCTGGGCTTACGGTGTGCTCTCGTTTGCGGATAGTGGCGTCGTCCGATTGAAAAACGTAAACATTGATGAATTTCCCCTGAACGCAAATTTGCTTGCGATGTATGGCAGTAGCCCTCCGCTTTTGTACTGCCCGAGCCGGCGTTCCGCTCGTCCCTATCCGATTAAGCGACAAGGCAACGGAACCATGAGACTCAGGAATGGGCGTGGTGCTCTACTGTTAGGTGAACTAACAAAATCAGACTACGCTGCCAACAGTGGCGATGCTCTTTACAGCAGTTCGATCTCCTTCGATGGTGACGCTGGACTGTGGGCACCAACAAATTACGAAGAGTTACGTCGCTCTGGAAGCAAGTGGACCGCTACTGACAATTCTAATTCGCAGTTTTATCAAACAGGAGTTATCTTCTACCGAAGCGAGGTGCGTCCTACGCAGATAACAGCAGGATTGTCGAAGACGTATTTGTTAGGTGAAAAGTACATGTCCACAATTTGCTACGAAGACGTCAACTCGACAGACGAGGTGATTGCGTTGGGAGATAATCAGTCAGCATGGGTAGGATACGAGTGGGATAATCATCGTGTCGCTTGGAATCCAAAGTCTCAGAGCGACCCAATAGACTTTCAGCCTCGACACGATGACAGCGGTACTGGCCTAGCAGGCATCTATGCTTTTGGGAGTCCACATCCTGGTTCGTTCAATATGTCATTCTGTGACGGTAGTGTTCACAGTATTACATATGACATCGATGCCGAAGTGCATCGATATCAAGCAACAAGATTTACCGACGACTTCTAGCGAAAATAGAAAAATCACTCACTCGCATACCAAGCACATAGAACAACTGTTTGGCAGGTAATTCACATCCTACGATTCAAACGTAATTGACCGCCGTACCACCGCTCATCGGTTTTCCGCAGCCGGTCGTTTCGGGAATAGTTAGCGGCAGTTGCCGTTGATGTCTTACCGCAAGCCAGGCAAAGCACTCTGCCTCCAGGGTATCGGGGTTCAGGTCAAGCTCGCGAATGCTTTTGATCTCTCCAAAGCGATTTTCGAGCATTTTCATCATCACAGGGTGATGTGCCCCGCCACCAGTCACCCAGATATACTCTGGCATGGCGGGCAAGCTTTTCACCGCTCGGTAAACCGCCTCTGCGGTTACGGTACAGAGCGTCGCGGCACCATCTTCGATGCTCAAAGTCGAAACGTCGACATGATCAAAATCGTAACGATCGGCAGCCTTCGGCAACGGTTGCGAAAAGAAGTCTGCCTGTAATGCAGCTTCCACGGTGGCGGCGTCGACCTGGCCAGCCGAAGCAAGACGTCCGTCGAGATCGTGCGGCATATCGGCCATGGTTTGCACCCACTCGTCGATCAGCCCACAGCCAGGCCCAGTATCGCCAGCGATAATTTCGTCCTTCTCGCCCAGCCAAGTGACATTCGCAACACCGCCTAAATTAAGCACGAGCGTTGGCCGTGCTTCTTTGACAAACAACGCGCGATGAAACATTGCTACTAACGGGGCACCCTGACCACCGCCCGCCATGTCGCAGCGTCGAAAGTCAGAAACCACTGGGCAGCCAAACTCCTTGGCAAGCCGCCACGGGTTACCAATTTGTAGCGTAAGACCTTCCACTGGAACGTGTCGCACCGTGTGGCCGTGAAAACCAATGACCGCGACTTTCTTTGCTTCTGCGGGATATTTTTTAAACAAAGCATGGACAGCTTCGACATGCTTCTCGGTGATTTCGCTTTCCAACCGCAAGAGTTCTGTCAGCGGCACATCATGCTGCGACGCCTCTTGCAGACGTGCGCGCAATTCGCTGTCGTAGGTGATTGTCAGCCCCCCAATAAAGACGATTTCGCTTTCGCCATCGGTCTTTAACAAAGCAGTATCAGCACCATCGCAAGAGGTGCCGCTCATCAAGCCTACAGAAATTCTTGTCATGGGTCACAGTTTCGATCGGTTCGCGACGAAACTCCTGTGTTTAGGAGAAGCCTGTATAAGAAGGTGAAAGTCGAATTTTACCTAGCATAGCAGTTGCTTTGAGATTCGTAAGTGAAAAACACGATTCCTCCTCTCGAATTTGCGCAGGAACCTGTCTATAATGTATGGAAAGGCAAATCTTAAGCTAGCACCAAAGCTTTCAAGTCTATGGATGAGTGACATGCAGCATAACAACTTCCAAATTCGTCAAGTCGCGGTATTGGTCGAAACCGAGGACAGCTGGGGCTGCAGCGTCATCCGAGGTATCGCCGATTACTCCCAAAACCATGGCCACTGGAATCTACTCATCGATCCCCGTGATCACCAACAGAAGCCAGCTTTGCCAGACCTTTGGAACGGCAGCGGAATCATCGCTCGCATCGGTACGCGATCCCAGCTCGATCAAATTCGCGAAAGATCGCTCCCGACGGTGAATGTTGACACCATCTTTGAGGGTTTGGACGGCATCTACGATGTGATTACTGACGATCCGGCGAGAGCCGACTTGGCCTTGGCTCATTTGCGAGATCGAGGATTTGAACAATTTGCTTTTTTCGCACCACCAAGTCGAAGGTACTCGATCAATCGCGGTCGAGATTTTATCGCCGCAGTCAAACAAGCAGGGTTCGAGTGCCGCGAATACAAGCCGGGCTACCGTGTTGGTCGAAAAATTGGCTGGGAAGAGCAACAGCGCCGCGTCTCGCGTTGGCTGTCTACGCTTCCCAGTCCGATCGCCATTCTCACAGCCGATGCTCAGTGTGGCCGGCAATTGGCTGAGATTTGCTATCTCAGCAACATTCGCGTACCTGATGAAGTCGCCATTTTGGCAGGAGACACTGATGAGTTACTGTGTGATGTGTGCACACCTCCTCTTTCGAGTATTGCAGTCGCTGGGCGTCGCATCGGTTACGAAGCTGCAGCCTTGCTAGACCAAATCATTCACGGCGAACAGCCGGCTCTCGGAGTACGCAACATTCCCCCCGAAGGAGTCATCAGCCGCCAATCGACCGACATCCTCGCAATCGATGACGAGGTCGTTGTTCATGCGCTGCGTTACATCCAAACGCACGCGTTCCACGACATCGCCGTAAAAGATATTCTCCGCGAAGTGCCTGTGTCGCGCCGTAGCCTAGAAATTCAATTCCAGAAGTACCTTGGGCGCTCGCCCGCCGAAGAGATCAGGCGTGTGCGTCTCGAAAAAGGCAAGGACATGTTGTCACGCACCGATCTGCCCATCGGCGAAATCGCGCTCGCATGTGGGTTTTCTAATGCAACGCGTTTTGGTGTCGCCTTCCGAAAGCGATTCCAGCAGACGCCGCTTGAGTACCGCAAAAAGCTCGTGCGATCAACGAGTTAAGCAGCGCAAACTTAAGGCGATCAGCTCAATCTCCAGTGCTGAGCAAATCGGAGAAGCGTACCACTCAGATCGACCCGTAAAACAAGGTGCGATCGACTACTAGGGCTTTCATCTTGAGCAACTAAATGATTTCAGCATATCCACCTCTTTTATCCCTGTCTCGCTAACGACTCACAAAAGCTATTACCTGCGCTGAAAGTGAGTTGCAAACCGGCCTGCTAAAGTGCGCAAGATCGATAAAAAAATACGCACATTCCGTTTCGTTATTTCCAGGGGTCTCGTTATGATGGGGGCAGGAACAGTCAGATTCGAATGCCTGGAACACCATGTGCCTGGAGCACCATGCAATTGCTGAACGCTCATTATCTGGCCTGTAGTCGGATCTTTGTCCATCAGCGCTTTGTCCCTCAGCACAACTCTTGAGAAAAAAAGGACACCTAGCTATGCGTTTACGTCTCTTTTTGTCGCTTGGCCTCTTACTCGCTTTCCCCCTCTCTTCGTTAGCCGATATAACGATCGTTGATGAAAATTTTGAGAGCTATACGAACAACACCGAGTTACTTGCCGCTTGGCCATCCCAAAGTGGTTCTGACAATGGCTTACAGTTGGTTGATGTAAACACTGTTATTCCAGGTGCAGACGGAGCCGATTTCCTAGAACTACAGCGTACTAATCCAGCCGGCATTGCTGATTGGGAAATCGCTTACGGTCCCGACAAGCCGAGATACCCGGGCATCGATGGGCAGGCTGCCCAGTTCTGTGGAACGACTGATTTGGCAACTTGCAATCCAACCGGCGCAGGTACAGTCAATCTTTGGAATGGTAATCCGCTCGGTGGGATAACTCCTTCGGCGACACAGAACATCGAACTGAGTGTCGATATCGGCGATGATGCCTTGTCGGCAAATAAGAGGCTGACAATTGGGCTGCGGGGTGCTGGAGAGAACATTCTTGAAATGGGTCTTTTTAATGGTCCCGTCGGCTTCGTCTATCGTGCAGTTATTTTTGACGGCTCCGAGGGCTTTGTAAGCTGGGTCGGATTTGACGACGTTGTGAATGTCGATAACCCTTTGGCTACTGACTTAAACTCCCAACAGGAAGTCGGTGCTGGCTTTCATACTTACAAAGCCGTAATCGGCGTCGACCAGATCGTCTTTAGCTTGGATCTCTATGCCGATGGCGTGACCAACGATCCTTTGAATCCGGTTCCAGGCGTAGGTACTCCTGGCGTAGATGCTTCAGACACCGTGCTTGCCGTAACAACATTTGGCGGTTTCGACGACTTGCGAATTGGTATTCCTTCGTCCCTTCCTTCCTCTGGTGGCAGCAATCCCAATGCCGCGTTTGCAGCGTACGATAACGTTTTACTCCAGATGGTGGACATTCCACTGATAACGTCAGTGCCCGAACCGGCCTCTGCCATGCTTGCCTTGCTGGCTACCGCAGGAATGCTTGCGACTCGCCGACGCTAGTAAAACTAATAAACAGCGCGTAAAGAATCTACTTAACTTTCACCCCGTGCCGTGGCTAAAGGGCAGCCCACGGCGCGGGTTTTTGATTTCTTTTCTAGAGAGAGAAACTCATGCGTACGGTCGCCTTTTTCTTCCCGCTGCTGCTGTTACTGTTGAACGCTGGCCTGGCCAGTGCCCAGTTCGACGCTTTGCCCACGATCAGTGTGACCGGCTCAGGCAGCGTTGCTACCGAATCTGATTACGTGCCAAACGTCGTGAAATGCGAAAATGGTCTGGCCAGTTTTGAAGCTCTCAAAGCCCAAGCAGTAGCGGCGCGCACGTTTGCCTACTACAAGATAGACCTGCAAGGTTTTATCAACGATGGCACTGGCGATCAGGTCTACAGTTGCTCCGGCAGTGCCGGAGCCATTCATCATCAGGCGGCCCAAGCGACCGAAGGGGAGATCCTCTGGGTTCGCGACAATATCGGCCCGCAAAACGATGTGCTGATCGCGTCGTTCTACGTAGCTGGGGCAATTCCCGATGCCAACCAAGCGTTCGACATCAACTCGCCTGGCGTGATTGTGGGGTCGGGCGATCCCGACCCGACTGGCACCGAACACTTTGTCACATACCCCTACGCGAACGGTTTATCCGGCGGATTCAACCGCGGCTCGACGCTAGGATTTCGAGGATCGGTAAGCAACCCCAATTGGCCCAACCGTGGCGCAAAAAGTCAAAACGGCGCTGATTTCCTCTCGGACAACAGCGTTTCGTATCTCGACATCCTGAAATACTATTACGGTGCCGATATCCAGTTACGAACCGCCTCGACGAATGGCACTGGCGTCGAATATGGCTTGAAAACGCTCGTTAACTTCGACGACTATACCGGTATCACCGATGGCAACATCGCTGGTCACGAAGGCACTTTTTTTCGCGAACCAACGTTCTCAGGAAGCACCTCTGCAAATATCGCCGGTTCGACTGCCGACCGTTCCAGCACCGAAGCACACAGCGGTAGCCATTCGCAACTGCTCGACATTACTTACGACGAAATCGCCGGCGGCGATTTTCTACTGCGGCATGTGTCTGGTTCGCGCTACAGCAATTTCGACGGCAGCTCCAACACCGCCGCACGTATCGCAAATTTACAATTCGAGTCGATCGGCTCAGTCGGATTTTGGCTAAAAACAGACGATATCGATCTAGAAGTAAGCATCGCCTTAGACGACCCCACCACTGGCGATCGTGGACTACTCAAACAAGTGATTGCCGATAACCAGTGGCACAAGTACGAGTGGTTTCTCGACGAGGTAAGTGATTGGGAAGCCTGGATCGGCGCTGGTAACGGGCAAATCGACGGCGAAAATGTTACTATTGATTCGATTCAAATTCTCGGCAGTAGCGATGCACAGGTTTACCTGGACGATGTCTTTTGGGATCCACTGGCAGTCTTCGTGCCGTCTGTGCCTGGCGATTTCAACGGCGATGGCCAAGTCGACAACGCTGATTTGCTCGACTGGCAAACAGGCTACGGCATAAGCTCCTCAGCGGCTGTCTCCGATGGCGACGCCGACGAAGACGGCGACGTGGATGGAGACGATTTTCTGATTTGGCAACGCAGTTTGACTGCTCCAGCCTTGTCAGACCTTGAATCTGTGCCAGAACCTTCGTCACTGGCTTTGGTGTTGGCTGGATTTACTGTGTTGGCTGTGTGGCGGCGTTCAGGTGTCAAGACTACACTTGGATGCGCATAAAAGAGATACGTGTGCGCGTAAATCGTTGACGAGATTCTCCTGCTTATTTACTCTGAACGTAGGGAGGTGTCCCTGCAAGTCAGACTATCAGGGGGAATCTCCTATGGGGTATCTCAGTTTCGACAGACAGTGTTTTGCCAGACACTTAGGGCTGGCAGCCTTGGGAAAATCTCTTCAACATTTTGTGTGACTATTTTCACGTAGGAGCTTGAACTCATGAAAGTTACAAGAATAATTGGACTCTTCTCGATTGCCATGTTGGCGTTTGCCCCGCCGGCAATGGCAGGTTTCTTAGTCGATGTAACGGGCACCGGCAGCGCGAATGCGAGCGGTACAGGCCCAGGCACTTCGTCGGCCAGTAGTGCCTTTGGTATTGATGGCACGAACAGTTGGTTCAGTGGTGTTGCAGTCGATCCGGACCGTGACACGTACACCTTTTCTTACACACCAGGTACCGCCGCTGACGATTTGGATAACCTAGCGATTCCTAGTGGCCAAGCCCTCGGAGATGCTCGCGTCGATGCACCCTACACGTTCACACCGGAAACCCTGACAGCCACAGGTGCCATCGGTGGCAGCAGCGGCTTGTACAATGTCTACATCACTTGGCCTGAATCCTCGAACACCAATAGCGCTGGTTCGACGATTACCATTACCAGCGACGGAGCCCCCGTCGTCCTGGATCCAATCACCATGAATTCAAACGAGAACGGACCTGGTGCAAAAGGCAACAACGCCTGGCTGCAGATTGCTGCTGGCATTTCGCTGACCGAAGGTTCCCCGTATAGCGTGACGGTCGAAGCGAACGTGAACAGCTTCGTTTCGCAACGTGTACACGGTGTGCTGTGGGAATTGCAGCCAGTTCCCGAACCAACAACCGGCTGCTTACTGCTTGTTGCCTCGATGGGCATGGCTTTAATTCGTCGCAACCGCGTTTAACAGCCGAGTTCATCATTTTTTGATTGCGTAACATCCCGCTTCGGCGTTTCTGCCGAGGCGGGTTTTTTTAATCGTGTCAGTCGTCAAACTTTTAGCACTAAAAAACAATCGCTAGTGTCGTAGGTTGTTCGACTGTTGAAATCGTGCAAGAATACCTTTTCACATGTTGCCTCGAAAGGAAACTGTCGGTAACTATGAAAGAGGTGAATCATATCCGTAAAAATATTCTCCAGACAATGCGCCGTCTCGTCGTCTGCTTTGTTCTTGCCTCGATACTGCTAAGCAGCCCGTTTGTTCAAGCGACTGAAAAGGTCCCCTCGCCACGACGAGAATTCCGCGCCGCCTGGGTGGCCACCGTCGCCAACATCGATTGGCCATCCCAAAAAGGATTGTCCACCGAAAAGCAACAACAAGAATTGTTCGCGATCCTCGACCGAGCGGTCGAGTTGAATCTTAACGCAATCGTCTTCCAAGTCCGCCCACATTGCGATGCATTGTACGCCTCGAAACTGGAACCGTGGTCAGAATATCTCACCGGCACAATGGGCCAACCACCCGCGCCCTTCTACGACCCGCTAGAATTTGTCGTGACCGAAGCCCACCGCCGTGGACTGGAGCTTCATGCTTGGTTCAATCCGTATCGAGCGTTGCACCCAGGCTCCCAAGGCGAGATTGCTGCTAGTCACGTAAGCAAGATCAAGCCACACATTGTCCGCAAGTACGGCAAGCACCTGTGGCTCGACCCCGGCGAACCGGATGCTGTTGACCATAATCTGGCGGTA
>JAJDEE010000009.1 GCA_029259975.1 Planctomycetota bacterium | reverse complement strand
GGGATTAAGCGCTTGCGAGAAGGACGTAACGAGGTAGGTATACCGCTGTTGAGCAAAGTACCTTACATCGATCGCCTGTTCCGCAATGTGGGTATCGGACGCGAATCTCGTAGTTTGATGATGATGGTCACTCCACATATCATCATTCAAGAAGAAGAAGAGCAACGGATGGGTATTTCTCAATAACTTCCTGCAAAAGAGCCATTGAATGTCAAGCCGCCACCCACGCATGCCTTTTGTTCTGGTCGGAGCATTGTTGGCGGCGGCGGGAGTCGCGTTGGGGGCATTCGGCGCTCATGGTCTGGAGGGGCGATTGGTCGCCCTGGGCTACGAATCGGCATTATCGCAGCGGATGGCCTGGTTTGAAACGGGCGTAAAATATCAGCTTTATCATGCTTTGGGGCTGATTGTGGTTACGAATCTGCCGAAATCGCGGTGGGCGGGCAACGCCTTTCTCGTCGGAATCCTGTTGTTTAGTGGATCGCTCTACGCAATGACTTTTCTGTCAACCGACTGGAGAAAGCTTGGGGCGGTGGTGCCGTTGGGTGGGCTTTCTTTTATTGTGGGTTGGGTCGTGATTGCTTATGCAGCTTGGCAAAACAAGCGTGACTCGTAATGTTGAAAAGAAACAGGCTCTTGCGTTTCTAGCCCTGGGGAAACTGCCGGCAGTATTCGTACAACGTCATCGACGTAGCCGTAGCGACGTTGTAGCTGTAAGGCATGCCCCAAACCGGAATTTCTACGACGTCGTCCAATAGCTGCAATAGGTCTGGCGTTAGTCCAGTCCGTTCGTTGCCGATAACCAGCGCCGTCTTGCGATTGAAGTGGAACTGGTGCAAGTCTTGCGACTCGGTGGTCTGTTCGAGTCCGACAAGTCGATATCCGTCGGCACGCATTTGAACGAGTCTCGGCGGTAGCGTGCGATGCACCTCGATTTTTAGTGTTTCGGCACCGTCACGTGCGATCCGTCGGTCGAGTTTGGCATGGCCGGTGCAGACGATCCGCTCGACCCCACAACAGCTAGCAGCCCGTGCAATGCGTGAGAGGTTGACATTGCTTCGCAGCGGCGCGCAAACGACCACGAGATCTCGTGGCTGTGTCAATTCGCGTGGTGGTTTGTGGCGTTGATGCTCGAACAACTTGTCAATACTTTCTCGGGTAACTTACAAATGAACCACAACGACACGACGGACACAACGATTTTTTGTAGCCGTTCACGGCCCTAGCTTGAACAGAGTCTCACGCAAAGGCGCGAAGGCGCTAAGCAAGCAAGGAAAGGGAATCATGCAAAGACACAAAGACAGCAGGGGAGAATAGATAATGGTTACTGGACTACGTTTCGTTGTTTTTGGTGGATTTCTCCCTTTGCGCCTTCGCGTCTTTGCGTGAGTTTTCATTTTTCCGTGAACGGTTACGATTTTTTTGCGTCGTGCCCGTCGTGTCGTTGTGGTTCAATTTTATTTTTCCGTCACGGTCACGTAAAATCCTTCACTTTGCAGCTTGCCTGCGTGGTACCTATTCGTAAAACGCCACGCTGGCAAAACTGACGCAGGACGTACGGTCTTCTGCGACCGCCTGATCATATTTGAGAATTTCGCCGCTCTGGGGCTGCATCGCTCGCAGCATTGTGTAGGTAGGTGCAAGTCCGCAGATGCGATTGCAGTCTTGCACGGCAGCAACGTGGATGAACCAGCCTTCGGTGTCGCCTTCGCAGGCTGCGGATAGGAGGACTTGGTCGTCAGTCCATTGTTGAGTGAGACGGGCATCGTCGAGTAATTGCTCGTCGCCAAATTGCTGGCCGATGTGGGCCATATCGACGCCCGCAATGAAGCAAACTTGCTTGCCGCAGGCAGCGATCGTGGCTTGCAGGGCAGCAGTAAAATCGCTGACGGCGGGAGTTTCGCCGGGTGAACGATGATGCAAAACAAACGGATGGAACGAATCGACCAAGATTGGCACGATTGTGTAATCGCGTCGACCGCCGAGGATGTACTGCAACATCAAAGCTTGAAACTCGATCGAATGTTCACGGCGGTGCGGCAACTCATTGTGAAACATACATTCCGCTTCGTCTTCGCCCGAGCGAGCGGTAACCTCGTCTCGCAAGGTGCCGATGAATTCGCGATCTGTAAGGGCTGTGCCAAGTGGCGTGTCAAAATGCTTGCGGGAAACGCTGAATAAGCCCTTGAGCGGGGTATGGGCGGTGCCCAAGATAATAAAGACCTCGGCGTCCGACTCGGCCACTACGCGATCGTAGGCCCAAGCAAACGTCGGTCCGCCGCGATGGAAATCAATGTGTGGACTCATCACGCCACATAGCCGTCGGCTGTTGGTGCCTGCAAAATCACCATTGATGTTGCCCTCGGAGGGCAGAAGGCCAGGGCCTTCTTTGCAGGTAAAAAGCTCGGCCAGTTGTGATTGCAAAGCTTCGACTTCACCCTGGTAGGCGCCGCCAGCATGGGCAGCAGGGCGGACGTCGAGTTCGTCGTAGGCAGAGGTGACGGCGGCTTTGTGCGCGGCGAAGTTTTCGTTGTCGAGAAACATGCGCTCGTCGAGTTGCTGGACTACTTTTTCGACTTCGGCGAGCGGGATTTGCTGGCCAATCTTCTCGGCGAAGGCCGTCTGAAGTTCACTGAGCGTGCGTTCGCCATTCATCAGCGTGACCAACATTGCAGCGCTCATCGGCAGAGATGCCGTTCCAGCAAAGCCGTGCGGGTCGCGAAGGGCAAAAGTCGGTTCCGCGCCCTTTTCGAGCGGCACAAGTTCGAGCTGGCGGATGCGTGGGCGTGTGGGCAGCGGCATTGTCAGGGTCCGATGGCGTTTCAAGCGAGGTGGAAGCTTCTATTCTAGCAAGAATACGAGGCCTTTGCTTTTCACTTGTCCATTTCACGCTAGATCGCTAAACTCCCCCGCTTCTCATCGTGCCTGCTTCTTACGGGTTGTCCGTGTTATGCGAACCCTCTTGCTACTATTGCTCGTCAGCCATTGTGGTTGTCACGCGGTGACGAAGGTCGTCGCCCCGTCGAACGTGCGCAATTGGTCACCCGATCAGACGTTGTTGGCGTATGTAGAAACTTCTGGCAATCAGCTGACGGTCCACAATGTTCGGCACTGCCGTTATTTTTCAGACGAGTAGTACGTTGTCAATCATTTTGACAAGACTTACGATTTGGCCGATTTGCATGGTGTCGATTATTTTGTTGTCCCCTTCGATAATATGCCGGCGATCGCGCACACGATGCTGAGCTTTGAGTTTCGTCCCGTCGAGGGCCAGTCGCAATGGCTCGTGGCAAGCGTAGAGATTCGCAAAGAAGTCGGCGAGGAATATACCGCTTGGAAAGGAGGTGCGCGGCAGTATGAATTGATGTACGTGCTTGCGGATGAGCGCGATGTGGTACAAGTGCGTGCCACACATCGGGGCGAGGATGTCTATCGCTATCACACGACCGCCACGCCTGAGCAAGCAAGGCAGCTGTTGGTCGATGTGCTAGGTCGCACGAATGAACTCGCCAGCCGGCCCGAGTTTTACAACACGATTACGAACAATTGCACTACCAACATCGCCCGACACATCAATCGTATCTCGCCACGTCGTTTGCGATACGACTATCACATTCTACTGCCAGGCTACTCGGCCAAGTTGGCCTACGACGAAGGATTGATCGAGCGGCACGGCTCGTTCGAAGAAACGAAAGCACACGCGTACATTTCGACAAAGGCGATACAGTTTGCAGAGCGAGAGGATTTTTCGGAGGTGATACGGGAATGAGTTACGAGGCGTAAGACGCTAGTTACAAGAAAACAGCCGTTATACTCGCGCCTCGAAACCCTCCTTCTTACTCTCCAATAATTTTCACTAACACACGTTTCTTGCGCCGACCGTCGAATTCGCCGTAGAAGATTTGTTCCCAGGGGCCGAAATCGAGCTGGCCCTCGGTGATCGCCACGACGACTTCACGGCCCATGATCTGCCGCTTGTGGTGGGCGTCGGCGTTGTCCTCGCCTGTGCGGTTGTGGTGGTAGCGTTCGGGCGAAGGATCAAAGGGGGCCAGCTCTTCCAACCACTTTTTGTAGTCGCGTATTAGGCCCGATTCGTTGTCGTTGATGAACACGCTCGCCGTGATATGCATCGCGTTCACTAGGCAGAGACCTTCCTGAACGCCACTTTCTCGCAGGCAGTCTTCGACTTTGGGGGTGATATTCACAAAGTCCATTCTTTCGGACAGGTTGAACCAAAGTTCTTTGCGGAAAGATCGCATTACGACTCCTCGGTGTCCGATTCAATGCGTGCTAACGACACTCCTTCGCGGGCATCGTAACTCAGGAACAACGTACTATTGCCGCTGTGGTTGCGAAGGATATCGAGATACAGGCCATGCTCGTCGGGCCATGGGTAGGCATACACGAGATCAAAATCATCGAGTTGCATATCGAGTTCGTCATACGCCGCACGCGAGTCGGTCTCGGTACGCGACGGATTGCCCGGAAGCTCGGCACCCCATTGGTAGTCGTCGGGAATGAAGCTGCCTGTCGCGAATTTTGCGTCCGGTCCATATCGCTCGGCCAGCTCTTCGGCATGTTCGACCAATATTGGCTCAACTTCAACGCCATAGGCCTGGAAGCCTAACCGGCTGGCCATGATCGTTACTACCCCCAGCCCAGATCCCCATTCCAAGACCGTGTCGACTTGATCTTGCAGCCCCAAAAGTGCTTGGTAAACCTCGACAAAATCTGCCGACACGTAGCCGCCAAACCCTTCACGCTCGTGGTATTCATTCCATATTTCGTCTGCTTCTGCCCAGAGCAAACGCATTTCTTCCAGCAACGGGTCGGAAGTCTGGTGGAGTTGAGTTTTATTTTCCAAAGGTCTTTTGCCGCTTAGATCGTAGGAACAGCTTGAGAAGCCCGAACACAACGTGTGAGCCTAGCAGATTGATCTACTAGCAACCACCCGCCCGCCTGCGAGATGGTCGTTGAGTTTTAGGCTTTTCGGAAGTGAATACTATTGCGCCGCGTCAGGTGATGGAGCCGTAGGGTGATAAGGTCGAGCCTTTGTCACTTTCGCCCCAGCCGGTCGATCTCGGACAGCTAATCAGCTCGGCGGTTTGCTCGTGAATGTTCAGTTCTGTGATAGGCTCTAACTTCGACTTTCGCACTTTTTCCAGAAAAGATTGCCCGCGAATGACGCGAATAAACGCGAATGAGTATGTGGAGTTT
>JAJDEE010000080.1 GCA_029259975.1 Planctomycetota bacterium | reverse complement strand
TTCGGTTTCGTCAGGAAATCGCGAAAGGGTCGAGAGGAAAAGCGTCTCGATCCGCTGTTCGTCGGTGAAAAAAGGTGCATTCAGCGATTTCAGCAAGCCGCTGCTTGCGAGGTCAGTCGCACCGTGGGTCAATCGCCCATGCATCAGTGTTAGCGCTTGCGGAATACCAGCGTGATAGTCGGTGCGCTGCCCTGCCGGAGCTTGGAACTGTGCGATGAATGCCTGCCGTGAGGTATTGCCGAAGCGGGCCAAAACGCCGTTTGTCGAATTGCCATCGCGCATCGCTTCGTATTGCGTAGCAACGCTGATGCAATCGTACAGTTGGTCCGCCGAAAAGCTTTTGATATTCATCCGCGCGAAAACGAGCGATTGCGAAGGCTCATCGGTCGCCCCGCGGCTGGAAAGCTGATACGCATCGCTTAACACCAAGGTTCGCAGCAAACGACGAAGATCGTAGTCGCTGGCGGCAAAGTCGAGGCTCAGCATTTCGAGAACTTCAGGGCAACTTGCCGGGTTGTCCACCCGTATGTCGTCGACCGGCTCAACCAGCCCCAGGCCAAACAGATGCTCCCAGACGCGATTCACCGTGGCGCGAGCGAAGCGGCTGTTTTGCTTGGTGGTGATCCAATCGACCAACACCTCGCGACGCGACCGATCTGCCTCGTTCAGCGACTTTGACAAATTATCCAAAGGCGCGACCTCGTAAGGCAAGCTCGGCGCAACGACCTCCTCCGATTCGGGCAGCATCACCTCACCACGTCGATTGTCGCGAACGCGTAGCACCGACGAGGTCATTTCCATCTTTCCGCGTGGGCGAGAAATCTGAGCAAAATGAGCCGCGAAACCCCAGATATCCTCCTGCGAGATCGTCGCATCAAACGGATGATCGTGGCACTGGGCACATTCCATCCGCATCCCGAGAAATGTCCGCGCCGTCTTGCCAGCTAACTCTTCTGGGTTGAGCTTTAGCGCGGCATAAAAAAGGATGGGACCCGAATCGCTTACTCGCCCTTCGGCCAACAGCAGCTGTCGGACCAGCCGATCGTAAGGAAGGTTTTGTTCAAACCGGTCCGCCAGCCACTGGTCCAATTTGGCCGTCCCGCCATAAATATTGGCATTCACACCTTCTGGCAACAATAGTTTTCGCCAGACAGTCGCGAGATGCGTCGCATGATCGCGACTCGCTAATAACTCGTCGACCAGACGCGCACGTCGATTCGGTGAGTCCTCTTCAAGCCGAGTCAACTGTTCCTCTTCGAGGAACTGGTAAACTTCGCTGACCATCGGAATTCGGCCGGTCAGGTCGAGGTAGACGCGGCGTAAAAATTCGGTGTCACTGGCACGCTCCGCAGTCGAAACACCCTGTGCCTGCCAGCTGGCGGCAAGTTGGGCGTTCACCTGTTCGACCAAGACCTGCGGTGCGAGCAGCTTATCGGGCAAGTCGAGTGCCGGCATGCTACGTTGCTGTCGCGGCGGATTGGATGCGAGGCGTTGTTCGGCTTGCTGAGTACGATCGGTCTCGGCAAGCTGGGGAGCGTCAACTTCCTCGGCTCGAATTTTTTGGGGCTGCTCTTGCGCTAACACATGCTGTTTTTCAGCGACCTTGGATTTCGTAGCCAATCGCTCAGTTTCCGGCTCAGCAGATCTTCCTTTTATCTGCGTAACGTCAGCCTCAAGCCCCCACGTAGCGTCAGAGTTATTGTCAAGAACCTTTAGCTTCGTCAAAGAAGCCACGACCGTAGTCTCATGTGGAATGCCCAACGAGAAAATCGAACTCGGTCCCTCAGTCGGATAGACGAACTTGAAGGCCTTTTGTGTGTCTTGTCCATTGGTGAGCAAACGGCAAGATCTGGGCAGGTGTGTCTCGGGGTCTAGCAGGACGACGAGATTATAGGATTCCCCCTGGCTCACGAGCGTGACCTGCAATTCGACAGTTTCTTTCCCGTCGTCATTAGGCTCAACGCGGCGCCAAGACTCGGAGAGAACTCGAAAGCCAGAGCTTAGTTCGCCTTGGCATAATAGCTCAAAGAACGCCTCAGGCCCCAAAGTGTCGCGACTCTCGGGCAATGTGTGTCGATAAATAACGCGACGATCAGAAAGGTATTCCGACGACATGTGCTCGCGTTCGTTAAGAAAAGCAACCTTGTCAGCACTTTGAAGAGCAACGATACCGCGCTGCGAAGAAATCCAGCCTCTGATGCTTGCCCCAGCTTCGGAAGTCCGGCTTTCGGGTAACTGCGCAGAAATGGCCTGCACCCAGCCACATTGCTCAAGCGCCCGTAACATTGACGCCCAACCGTAGACCGATTGGGTATTCCATAAGGCAATGGCAAACAACAAAGAAGCAGCCGTCGCCATGGTCATTGCCACGCGAAGGCTAATGCGTCGACGTGGTCGATGCGACTCGCGCTTCGTTGCTGACGCGAGAAGCGAAACATTCGCTGGGTAGGAGCGTACAAACTCCTGATCGAGCTGCTGCAACAACGCCTCTCGATATTTTACAGTTGGCTCGGGGGCGGCGTAACCTGACTTGAGCAACTGCTCAAGCTGGGCTTCGTCTTGTAGATCTGAATGTTTGCGTTTTTCAGCCATTGGGTGCGATGTCTTGAGACACTACTTCTGGGGGTACAACGGATTCTTTTGGAACTACGTCCTGAGCTACTGCGTCCTGGGGTACAAATTCTCCAGCTTGCAGTTCTGATAATTCGTAGAGGCGGCGAAACTCGCGACGAGCGCGATAAAGCGTAGCCTCGACGGCCTTTTCGGTTTCTCCTAATCGTGCGGCTATTTTCTTCACCCGCATGCCTTCCACATACTTCCACTCCAGGGCTAGTCGCTGACGCTCTGGTAATCCCTCTAAAATTTCTGCAATTTGTATTTTCTTTTCGGCTAAGAGCAGCGAAGCCGAAGGATCTTGCGGGCCATCGCGTCGCTGACGCTCGACATGTCGTCGCTGATGCTCGTTGGCAACCCGTGGCAAATGGTCTTTGGCTCGATACGAGCGACGATGATGATCGGCTACCTTATGTCGCACCACCGAACGTAACCACGCAGAAATCCTGGGCGTCTCATCATCGATTTGTTCGATATTTTTTAGAAAAGCTAACATCGCCTCGCTTACCACGTCCTCGGCCGCATGCCTGTCTTGTAACTGCGCATAGGCGTACCGCCATACCAAAGGCAGATAACGCCGCGACAGCGTGCCCCAAGCCTCCGAGTTGTGTTCACGCGCTTGGCGTACTAGCTCTGAGTCAGTCAATACCTACCTCGCGAGAAGAATGGCTGAGATCGCAGCACGCGAACACCCCTCTGTTGTGTGAGCGAGGCACGTGTGTGGTCTACCGCCAATTTAGTCGTTGACGGCTCAAAAATCACTCGAAAAAGAACTTTCAGCGGCCAGACTGCTGCTGAAATGCTTCGCGAGGGGTGAAAATAGCCCTAATCAAGACGAATCGTTGAAATTCGGGCAAACGCAGGCACTGCATTCAAAGCGACTACGCATTAGAATGTCCCGACTATGGCTGAATCTGTCCTCGAAAAAATTGTAGCTGCTAAGCGGGTTGAAATTGACCAAGCAAAGCAATCGCGCCCAGAACAACTATTGAGAGAACAGCTCGCCACTGCGCCCGCCCCCAGACCGTTTTTTCAGGCGTTGGCAACGTCGGGGCCAATTCGACTGATCGCCGAAGTCAAGAAAGCAAGCCCTTCGGCTGGATTAATCCGTGCCGATTTCGATCCGGTCGCCATCGCCCAAACTTATGAGTCTCATGGCGCTGCTTGCATCAGTGTACTCACCGACGAGCAATTCTTTCAGGGCAGCTTGAGCTATTTGGAAGAAGTGCGCAAATCGGTGGGCCTGCCTGTTTTACGCAAAGATTTCATCATCGACAGCTACCAACTCCTGGAAGCGCGCGCGGCGGGGGCAGATGCCGTGCTACTGATCGCCGAGTGCCTGGATGATTGCACGCTGCGAAAGCTACATAACGAAGCAATTGAACTCGGCATGACGCCACTTGTAGAACTTTACGATCCGGCCAATCTCCCTCGAGTACTTGAAGCGGGAGCAACACTCGTCGGTGTGAACAATCGAAACCTACACACCTTCGAGGTGGATCTACAGCACACCCTGCGACTACAATCCCAACTCCCAGCAGACTGTGTTTTGGTCAGCGAGAGCGGCATCAAAAATCGGGCTGACGTGCAATTGTTAGAGAAAGCTGGCGTCGATGCGATGCTAGTTGGCGAGTCGCTAATGCGGGAAGCAGATATCGGCCTCGCAGTAGATGCCCTAATAAAAAAGAGCTAACTGGCGAAACCAGTCAGCTCTTTTGAAACTTAATCAGAGAGTTTTTCGCGAAACACTCTCTCTGCCTTATCTGCGTTGGCGTTTGCTGCAAACAACCCCCAACAAGGCAATTCCTGCGAGCGAAAGTGCCGTTGGTTCGGGAACTGTTTCTTGGAAGAACAGCTGACGAAACGTTGTCAGCTCAGCCAAATTCCCCAAGTCGTACAGAGGACTACCAAGGTCCGGCACCTCGATCGAAATATCTTTGAGGACAAACAGCTCAGTCACGCCTTCGTTGAATAATGCTACATCAGAGTTTTTCGATGTGATGAGATCGCCATCAAATCGAAACTGGCGGATCAGCAGACTCGAACCTGGAACATTGCTAAAAGCTTCAGAGATACGTGCATCGCCTGAACCAATCGCCCCTGCGGTTCCAAACAACTCAGCACCGATGATGACCTGAGTTGGATCGGTAACCGTGACGCGGAACCCTAGGCCCGCATCAAGCGAAGTTTGGTGAAAACCACCCGCTGCGAAACCACCACTGGTGAAAACTAGCCCGTACCCACCGTCCTGCTGCACGCCAGTAACCATTACGTCTTCGGCAGCTGGAGCACCTCCGGTGGGAACATACAAAAATTGGTCAAATTCCTTGTCTCCAACAACGATGACGTCATCATCGGCTAAAAGCTGAGACATGGGCACCGACTCACCAACGCTGATAATTCCAGCTGACGCTTGTTGCAGAGGCAACAGGCTACCCGCGACTAAAAAACACACCGCAACGGCAACGAAGACTTTGAAATTTCTACGAAACATTTTTGTAAACTCCTGATGTGAGTTCGTTTTATGAGATCATCTGAATGAAACAAAAAACGAACGATTTGCCAAAAAATCTGCCCCTAATCGACAGGCTATTAATCTCTCTTCCGTTGCGAATGCCCCTGGTACAGCCATTCCACGCGCTGTTTTTATTGAACTCGTACGTCTGCCGCGACTGCAGTCAGCTAGCGTAATTCTCAAGCGTCTCGAATCTATCGAATCACTCTTTTGTCACCACGCTGGTGCATTCCCCCTGTTGTACTGCCCTTGCGTTTGGCAGTCTTGGATCGTTTACGCTTATTGCTACTATGCAAAGCACTCTTGCGAGTATTACTACTATTCCTCGCTGGACGACGAGAACCCCCAACCGGCAGGTCCTGGTCTTGGCAGTAATCGCCATCGTCTTGTTTTTGTTTCATCGTGCTAATCCCCTAGCTATCACGCATCGGCAATCCATCGATCCTCCGCGCGGCAATAACTTATCTTTTGCAACAACTACGTATATTCGCCAAAAATCGCGTTGCTTCTGTGCGTTGGAAATTGGCGTCTGTCTTCGAGAATCTCGTCAACAAGCAGAACCGTCTATTACCAAAAACCACTCGTATCTACGTAGGCAGCAGATTGCTTCGCAAAGGCTTTTCTGGCCTCAGCAAACACCAATCTCAAGCCGCCTCTATCCGTCGCGTCTGGCAAGTAGGCCCAAGCACCAAGCTGACGCGCCCATAGCTCTTCTTCGCTGCTATCCTCAACATCACCATCCGCAGCGCCACATACGACAAATAGCGAACGATTCAATCCACAGGCTTGCGCCGTCATCTCTCGTAGCTCTGCGTAAGACGCCGCCGTCCTGCTTGGCAAATCTACGATGATCAGCGGAACATCTAACTGAAAAACACTAAGTAAAAACTCTTGAACGTCATCGCATACCTTGGCCTGCCATGACTCCTCCTTAGCAACCGACTGCAACATCTGCGCCCGCTGTTCAGACCGTGAGAGCAGCAAACAGCTCAATAAATCCGAAATCACGAACGCGCCCGGCGAATCTTGACCACGAACCCTTCCCCATTTGGCTGGCACCAAAACAGGCTGCGCTGTCATATCGTTCTGAATTACGTGAGTAAAGGATGACGCCACAGTATTAATTCCCAAAAGTGTCAATTCTTATGCAAGTACATGGCACCTTCCGTTAGCCAAAGGCTATCGCACCAAGCCGCGACCATCTCGTACACGCGGTTAGCACGTACCAACTCTCGAATCTTCTAGTTACTCCCAGCGTCACAGCCGCGCATACGGCGCGCCGCAAAGCCTAGAGCCTAGTTTTCGTTACAGCCCAGGTGCATAGCGAAAAATCGCAACGTGCAAGCCCTGCTGCACCTCTACCTCAAAACCCAAGCCGGTCACTACCAAGACATTTTGCGTTTGCGACGGCGGTGAATACCGTTCACCGACTGCGGCGACTTGCCGCGCTTAGTACCGTGATCAGGGCGCTGTTGCTTCGAAGACTTCACCGAAACGGCGCGACGAAAAGTATCCGTGCCATAGTCTGCCTCATACGCTTCATACGATTGTGCGTTACTCATTTGCTTTCTCCTCGAAATACAAGAAACAACCCCTAAAACACCTTGCAGACTACAAATGGCTGCAAAGCAACTCTGCACTCGCAACGACCCAAAACAGACCCGCAGCGAATGCTTTCTCTTTAAGCGATTACCATGCCCAAATAGGAAGACTGTGCAAAACATGATGCAAACACCTTGTGGGAAGCGTTTTTACCCCAAAAGCCTTGTGTCATTAGTTATTAGTCATATTCACCAAAATAGTGAAGGGCCATTCACACTAAATCGCTTTCACACGAGAAATTGCCGTGCAAGCAGTGAATTCACATTTTTGGTGATGTCTCACTAAATTTGTGAAGGCAGATGCTAGCAGTTTGGCTTTCGTTCAAGTTCAAATCTTTCAATTCCGAACTATTCAACAGCGAAGTATCATCTCGACGTTGTGACACTTTTTGAGGAAGCCGCCTCTTCGACTGTCCATAGCATGCCTTTCACCGACAATCCCATTGATTTGAACACAATCTGTCACCGCATTGCGGACGGAAGGCGGCTGTCGCGATTGCTAGCAACGGCGATACGCAAGCATCCTCTGAGCGAAGCCGAGTTTCGTTTGCTCTGGATGTTGCGCGAGACAGGGCAGATATGTGTAGAGCAAAGTACGCTCGTCGAACGATTAGGCCTCTCGCCGGCACAGGTGAGTGCCCTCGTCGAGAAATTAAGATCTAAACAAGTCATTGCGTTGGTTAGCGACAACAGCGATCGACGGCGAAAACGTTGGCGACTGACAGCTAGCGGTCGAGCATTCTTTGAAACCGTCTGCGCGTCTGTGGGGCAGCGAACTCGCGATTTGGGCGGTTCGAGCACGAGAGACCTCAGTTTGTATCCTCCACAGGAGGATGTGGCATGATGCGATGTTGTAAATTACGTATATTTGTCTTGCTATTCACGGTATCTGCGATCGGCTGCCGACCGCCCTCGTTTTATCGTCGGCAGGCCGATAGCGATGCGAACTGCTTGGTCGATCTCAAATCGGCCGCCGTCGGCGTAACGCCGGGTGAGTACCGCATCGACATTGATCCGCGTTCGCGGATGTACGACCCCAACAATCCCGACTGCGAGCCGATGCCGCCTGACGACCCGACATCGCATCAATTGATGGAATGTGTCGACTGCAAGAAGGGCGAGAAGTGTTGGAAATGTTTGCCGCAGACGCCGTTTGTCGAAAATCCTGGTTGGATGGAGCACCTGCCTTATGACGAACACGGTCAGGTTGTCTTAGACTTGCGCGGCGCTGTCGAGTTGGCCTTGCTGGAGTCGCCCCGTTACCAATCACAATTGGAAGAACTTTACCTTTCGGCCTTGGACGTCACCTTCGAGCGATTCCGCTTCGACACGCAATTTTTCGGCGGCTCGAGCATCTTCCTTACCGCCGACGGAAAACAACGTACAGGCACGGGCAGTTCTTCGAGCCTATTGGAAGTGAATCCTTCCAACCCCAGTAATCGGCTACGCGCACAAAAGCTGACGGCAACGGGCGGACAGCTGGCTGTCGGCTTGGCCAACTCGCTGGTTTGGCAGCTTGCTGGGCCGGACGATTATTCGAGTAACACGGTGTTGGATTTCTCCATCATTCAGCCGTTATTGCGAGCCAGCGGACGCGGGCGAGTGTTAGAGCGGTTGACGATCAGCGAACGTTCGCTGCTGGCCAACGTTCGTCAAATGGAACGGTTTCGACGCAACTTTTACGTGAGCGTCTTTTCTGGCGAAGACCCCGGGCAGGGACCGTCGCGTCGGGGCGGTTTCTTCGGCGGCAGTGGCCTGGAAGGCTTTTCGGGAGTCGGCGGTGGAGGATTTGGCCGCGTTGGTGCCGGCGGCGGGGGTGGAAATTTTTTAGGCGGCAATGGCGGCAACACGGGCGGCGCCGGCGCGCAAGGGGCAGGGGGGTATCTCGGATTGTTGCAAGCTGCCCAAGTTCTACGAAATCAACGTGCCAATGTCGCTGCGTTGCGTG
>JAJDEE010000079.1 GCA_029259975.1 Planctomycetota bacterium | reverse complement strand
CCGCTCGGCCAAGTCCCGCTGGTCGACGCTTAAACCTTCGTCTCGCAAAATCTGCTGAGCGACTTCGGCGTAGTTTGGTGTCAATCGCACATCGGGGCCAATCCGTTGGTCGGGTCCATCAAAACCGTTGGTTTCGTGGCAACCAAAGCAACCATACTGCTCGACGAGCGTCCAGCCCTCGACGAGCTTCGGTGCAGGCGGTTCAGGGAATTTTTCGCTCGGCTCGAGGCTACCTTTGTCGTGATGGCATTTCAGGCAGTTGCTTTCGGCAAACCGCGTGGGCTTCATCGGGAAGATCCAGTGATGGTTGTCGAACCAACCATGCTCGCGTGTCCACTCGATTTGCTGCTCGGCGTTGTTCGGTGTGTGCGAAGTCCAAAGGAATTCGGTGCCACTGCCCTGCCCGTCGTGGCAGATCGTGCAGCCAAAATCTTTTTCGGCATGAGGACTAGAGTCTGATAAAAACAAGTCGAGGCGTGGATGCGTAGTAAATGGGTGACTCAGCCCGCGAATGATAGATAGCGAAGCTGGAGCTTCCTCGCCCCATTCCGTTCGCTGTGTAAGCAGATATTTGACGACGGTGGCGTTTTCGTGGACCGGCTCGTCGCCGGCGAGCCGAATCACGTCGCCCGACTCAAGGCCTGCTTTTGCGGCTAGACTTTCAGGCAAAACGTAATGCACCGTCACGTCGGCATAATTGATCACCCCTTCGTCAGCCAACATCAAACCATAAGTCTCACGTAATTCGGCGCCTTCTTCTGGAGCCGAATCGGGAGTCAGCAACGTGATCACTCGCTCGCGCTCTTCGGCAGGCAAAGCGGGATACGCCGGATCGGTCGGACTGCCGGGGGCAGACTGCGAAATGGATTGATGGCACGACTTACAGCGATCGAAGCGAGCTGGAGTCGAGAAGTTGAAATTGATGGTTAATTCCGGCAGCCAAATCTGATCGATCTGGACATTGCCATCGTACAGCGCGTCAAGCACCGGCCAACGTGTAACCCACTCCAACGGATTGGACGTGTTTAAGTAGACCTGATCTTCGAGTCGAGACAGTTCGGTCGTCAGGGTCGATTTTTTTTTGGCAAGTGCGGCACGTTGGGAATCAATCTCGTTACGTACGCCAAGCAAATCCATACGATAATTTTTGGCAGCAGCAATCTGGCCAGTCAAATCGGAGATTTGGTCTGAGTACCCTTGAATGCGACCCTGGACAGCAGCCTTCTGTTCTGTCGTAGCTCCGCCGGCTTCCATTAAGCCCAACTCGCTGACCGTGGCAGTGCGATCGGCGGCGACAAATTTGCGGCTACCGACCAAAACTTTTTCGCGTTGTTTGGCATCAGCAATAAAACCAGCCATCTCGCTAAGAACCCAGCCGCGCGCTTCTACAGCTCCATTTTCTTCTGCGACCAAAGCAGCCGTCTCGGCATCATCCTCTCCGACCTGAACTCCTTCGCCTGCAATCAAATCGGCGGAGTCTGCGAAATTCTTGATCGCAGAGTTGAGATCACTAAAATCGATGGTCGTGCCACCTGCGTCTTCCGCAGCAAGACGCTGTTGTTCTTCTGTGACCAGCTTCTTGAATTTTTCGATGGACGTAGGATCGATTGGTTGAGCCTGAGCCTGGATCATTTCGGCATCGTAGCCCCTCATCTTCTCGTCGAATTGATAAGCCATCGAGTCGTGCTGAGCCTGGATCATCCAGGCTTCTTTTTTACGATTATCGAGCTGCCAATCTTTCCATTCGCGTCCGTGGTCCTCCGCCATCAGCAACAGCGTTGCGATCAACATCACCAACGACGAAGCGCCGAAGATGACGTGCATCACTTTTTGGTTACGCCAAGTTTTTTCCGTAGCGGGCATATGTAGCCTCCGGCTCTGCCGGGGGATCGGGTGTTGGTTAAATGGAACGTGGCTTCATCCCGCGGCAGGGCCGAGGGTTACCATCAAAAATTGAAAAAATACTCTGGGATCGAAATCAAATACTTCAGGTCAAAAATCCAGCGCAGCAGCATCTTGATCGGCAACGATCCCATGAACAGCAGCAAATTGGCCATCACCATAAAGCGAATAAAACCCATCCGCTTATAAAAGTTACGAAACACGGTCAGCGCCATCAGCGGCGGCAAGGCAATAAAATAACCGAGGACGAGCAGCGTCCCTGGCAATTCTCGCCCGAATAGCAGCGAGAAAAACTGCAAAAACGGATCGACGATCCCGCCCAGCCAAGCAATCGGGCTTGGCCAATTCGAGGGATCGAGCGATGGGGAAATATCAGCAAGTGAAAGCGTCCCTGGCAAGGCCCATGAACTGGAAGAAATCCACGGAATAAAAGAAGATATCCACGGCATGAACTGCTCCCAAAACATCTCCGAGAGGTTTACGTTATTCAGTGCCTGTACCTTGTGCGCATCCCAATGCTCGTAGGGGCCAAAAAAGTTCCAGTTCGGCCCGCGCAGCAGCGTCCCCAACACGATCAGCGTGATCCACATTTCGAGGAAGCCGAACTGAAAGATCGAGTAGCTGAACATCCGCTCTTTGATCGTGTAGTAGCCGTTGCCCGCTTTGTTGAAATCGAGGTACGGAATCGCCATCAGCCCCGCAACGACTAAGCTAGGTAGCACGACGCCAGCCATCCATGGATCGTAGTAGACCAACATTTCTTGCAAGCCGAGAAAGTACCACGGAGCCTTAGAGGGGTTGGGCGTTTTGACGCTGCTGGCTGCTTCTTCCAGCGGTGCGGGCAAAGCAATCGCCCAGAAGATGAGGAACGCCGTCAGGGCGATCATGCAGATCAGTTCGGGATAGACGAGGTCGGGCCAGACGAGCACTTTTTCGTTGCCGAGTTTTTCCAACGGTGGTTCGCCGTTGGCCATTCGCTTGTCGTTGGCTACGGCTTGAGAAGTTCCCAGCCAAGTAAAGAAAGCCAGCAAAAACACTAGCATCACAATGGGTACATTATCTGGCTTGGCAACGATCTCGAAGAAGTCGCGGTCCGTCATCGACAGGCCCAGGAATAGCCACATCAGATTCCAAATCGTCCAAGCGACTGCGGGTCGGACGAAGAACGAGCGAAAAAAGAACAAGATGATCAGGATGACCGTCGTGCCGGCACTGTAAATAACAGGCCCCGTCGACTCGTTGATCATGTCGCGGAAAGACTCGGGCAGAGAGAGCCAATCGGGCCTACCGCCGGCCGCAGCGCCCAAGACAGCAAATCCCATCCCGACTGTTAGCCAAACCAACGCATTGGAGATGGAAACTTTCCCTAACAGCGGCAAAGGCAGCTTCAACCAAGTTTTCATCTTGCCTGAGCGCCATAGATAGAGTGCCGCAATGCCATTCATCAGAGCCAGCGCAAGATAAAATACCACCAAAAAGGAGGAAACCTTGTCAAAAAACTGGGCGTCGGTCAGTCCGTGAGTCATGATTGAGGCGCGAGGAACGAGGATTGAGGATAGAGAAAGACGTGGGGAGAAAAACTGAGCAAAGCGTGCCTAAAAATCTCGCTCCTCATTCCTCGATCCTCGCACCTAACCTAAAGTGGTCCGCTGATGCCGCCGTCCTTTCTTACCCGCCAGAAATGGATGGCCAACAGCAGTGCCACGCCTAGCGGGATTGCGATGCAATGTAAAATATAAAATCGATTCAGCGTTTCTTCGCCTACCTCGCGCGCACCTAGGAGCGCAAAGCGGGCGTCAGACGCGTTGGTAATCATGTCGACACCCCCCAAAGTCAGCAATTGCTGACCGGGGCCTTCGTGACCCAGAATTGGCGTCGCGCGGGCCATGTTCGAGCCGACGGTGATCGCCCAGACGGCCAATTGATCCCACGGCAGCAGGTAGCCAGTAAACGAAAGTAGCAGCGTTAGTAGCAATAAGAATACGCCGACCACCCAGTTGAATTCACGCGGTGGTTTGTAGCTGCCCGTTAGGAACACACGGTACATGTGAAGCCAGACAGTGATCACCATCGCATGGGCACCCCAACGATGGATCTCGCGCAGGATACCGAGCGAATGCACATCGCGCAGCATTTGAATATCGGTGTACGCCCACTCGACCGTCGGGCGATAGTAGAACATCAACAACACGCCGGTGACTGTTTCGACTAAAAACAAAAAGAAAGTCACACCACCCATACACCAAGTGTACGAGAGAGCGATTCCCTGCTTTTTGATCGAGACGGGGTGCAAATGCAAGAAAAAGTTGGTCAGCATCACCACAATACGATTGCGACGATCGACCGGCATCGGGTGCCGAAATATACTCTTCCAGATTTGCGATTCGCGAATCATTTCGCCGAGGTCTGGCATAACGTCTAGTTCTTTACTTGGTCTTGATGATCGAGCTTAAACATTCAAATAAGCGAAGCGGTCGAAGATGAAAAGCTACACCGAAATATAACAAGAGGGGTCTTCCCACTGCCCCATCTCCTCTTGGAAGACGCGGCTCTTGTCGACTTCGATCTGTCCGTCGTCGGCAATCCGGATTGCGCATCTCTCCAAAGGCCGCGGAGCGGGGCCTTCAAAATTGATTCCATCCTTGTAAAACCCGCTACCGTGGCAGGGGCATTTGTATTTTTGCTCAGCGTCCAACCAACTCGGCGTACAACCAAGGTGCGTGCAAACCGATTTGAGGGCATAGATCTGTGATTGGCCATTGTACTCGGCGTTAGCAATCCAAACACCGTACTGCGCCTTGAATTTCGTTTGTACTTGGCCTGCCGGATAGGCGCCGGGGAAGCCGACCTTAAACTTGCTCGGCGGTTCGCGTCGCACGTTAGGAAACAAAAACTTGAGCGACGCCAAGCTCCACAGACCTGTCACAGCAGCGAGAGAGCCAAAACCGACCCACAAAAAGTCGCGACGTTCTTCGTCGGCTGTACCCTTAGCCTTTTTCTTCGTGCCAGAGGCAGGCTTGGCATACGCCGGCTTTTCGGGCATCGGCGGCACTAGGATCTTGGGCTTTGCCTTGGCCTTTGGATTAGCTTTCTCTTTTGCCGCAGCTTCCGCCTTGCTCATCGGCCCAGCTTTGCTCGACTTGCGTGCCGCAGCGAGAATGCTGGCGGTATCGCGAGGCTCGGTGGCCGCTTTTGCAGCGGCTGGTTTCTTGGCGGCCGGCTTTGGCTTTTTGTCCGCCGATTTTTTCGCGGCGGGGGCAGCTTTCTCCTCGCCACCGCCCTTCTCGGCACGAGCCTTTGCCATCATTTCGGCAACGCTCAGTCGACCGCCAGAAGCAGACTTGGCAGGTTTTACCTTTCCGGCAGGCTTTGCCGGCGCGGCTGCCTCTGGTGTAGCTGGCGCTGATTCGGCCGTCGTCGGTTTAGACGCAGTTGGCCCGTCGCTGGCGGCTCCTTCACCATCCGACTTTCTGGCAGCAGCCAGGATATCGGCGACAGACATCTTTTTCTTATCAGCCATAATCGCTTCTACTCGCCCTTCCAAGGGCCCATGAAACAATGTTCTCAAAAACGTGGAAATGACTAAATCGCCACGCAAAAAACTCTGCTACTACCTGACGGACATCAAGCAAGCCTGCTATGTAAGCCCAGGCGGCCTGCCAACAAAGAGGACCTGTATGTCTACTTAGAAGAGTATGACTTTTTCACAAACTCCTTGTGTCCATAGGTTTACGATTTCGCCAGCATGCTGTCAACCGCCCTTTATTTCCGATCTAAAACCGAGCTGAAATCTCATCCAAAGCTGTTAGAAATGCTGGGGGCCTACGCGCCTGCTAGCCGCGCCCATCAGGTGACCTGTATTGACCAAGTGAGGGGACAAAGGACATAGAATCGGGTGATGGCTTTCTCTTCTTCACGCAGAACCTTAGAATCAGCAAAATTGCTCACACGGATGAGCAGCTGATGGTATTGAGGAAATATGGGAGGCCTGGGATGAAGGTTTTAGTCGTTGGTGGAGGTGGTCGAGAGCATGCCTTGGCTTGGAAGATTGGACAAAGCAGCCGAGTCGATCGCGTATTTGTCGCGCCAGGAAATGCTGGGACGGCGCTCGAGCAAGACGGTTCTGTAGAGAATGTCGACATTGCCGACTCTGACATCCCCGCACTGCTCGAGTTTGCCAAGCAAAACGAAGTCGGTTTGACGGTCATCGGCCCCGAAGTCCCGCTTGCCGCCGGAGCGGTCGACGCGTTTTCGGCTGCGGGTCTCCGTGCCTTTGGTCCCAGCCAGCAAGCTGCCGAACTGGAGGCGAGCAAAGTCTTCTGCAAAAATTTGCTCCGCCATGCTGATGTCGCCCAGGCCGACTTCCATACTTTTGACGATCCCGGCAAGGCGCGGTTGTTCTTGCGCGATCGCGAAGACGTGCCCGTTGTGGTGAAGGCCGATGGCCTAGCTGCGGGCAAGGGTGTTATCGTCTGCGACAACTGCGAAGAGGCCCTCGCTGCCATCGAGCGGATCGCAGGCAGCGGCGTAACTGGCAAAACAGGGGAATTCGGCGCAGCCGGCAGCCAGTTGTTGATCGAAGAACGCCTTGTCGGGCAAGAAGTGAGCATCTTGGCGATCACCGACGGGCGTACTATTTTTGCGATGCCGGCCGCGCAAGATCATAAACCGGCTCACGACGGCGACCACGGCCCGAATACCGGCGGCATGGGAGCTTACAGCCCAACGCCGCTGGTGACCGAAGAAATTATGCGTACCGTCGAAGAAAGATTTTTGGTGCCGACTGTCCATCAAATGAAACGCTCGCGCCGTCCGTTTCGCGGTGTACTTTATGCCGGGCTGATGATTACCAAACAAGGCATCAAGGTGCTGGAGTACAACGTGCGATTCGGTGACCCCGAATGCCAACCGCTGATGATGCGGCTGCAAAGCGACTTGGTCGATGTGTTAGAAGCGACCGTCGACGGCAGACTTGATGAAATTAAACCGATGCGTTGGGATCCACGCCCCGCAGTCTGCGTTGTGATGGCGAGCGAAGGCTACCCAGGTAGCTATACTAAAGGCCACCCAATCCGCGGCCTCGACGAAGCGGCCAAGCTGCCCGACGTCAAAGTTTTTCACGCCGGCACTTCTATTTGGGATGGCCAGCCGGTCTCGCACGGCGGACGTGTACTAGGTGTAACCGCCCTAGGCGACACGATTTCGCAAGCCAAACTACAAGCTTACACCGCCGTCAAATGTATCCGCTGGGATGGAGCTTGGTGCCGCAAAGATATTTCGGATAAAGCGCTGGCGTAACTCAATCGTCGCGGCTGTTGCTGCTTCGCCATTGGTCGAGTTTATAGTGTGCGAAGAAGTAAATTGACGCAAAGACGGCATGACAGCCAGCGGGGGACATCTATGGTGTCAGAGCTATTTATGGAGTAAGTGCCTTTAATTCTCAACGGTAAACGATACTTGCTGATGGACCGTGATACAAAATTTTGTTCGTCGTTTCGTCAGTTTCTCGAAGACGAAAAAATCCATCCTCTGCTGCTACCTCCGCGAAGTCCGAATTTGAATGCCCATTTGGAGCGATTCATGAAAAGCATCAACGACGCCTATT
>JAJDEE010000078.1 GCA_029259975.1 Planctomycetota bacterium | reverse complement strand
CCCTTTAATCAGCAATGTGTTACGACGAAATCAAGGATTAACAGGCTAATTGGAAGGAGTATTTTGCTACCAACAACCGATGCGGCCAATCTATTTGCGGGAAAAACAAGTGTCAACGGCGTAAATGGGGAATTCGTGCTTTTTTTCACAAAGTCTACTATCAGTGCCCAAACTACTGCCTATAAATGATTTGCGGCTTTGCGATCGCCTCTGAAGAGACCGTTTCGGACATGCCGGTGGAATCTCAACAAAAACCTCGCCGAGAACAGGCAATCGAAACACCAGCTATTGACCTAATCCCTATGAGAAAAAAGACTTATGTCAATGTCCTCCTGCTAATAACTTGCGATATTTGGCAGCTTAGGTTATTATGCACGTAGCATCTACAGGGCTTAAAGCAGTCAAATTCTATTTTGGGAATTTCTCAACGGACAACTGGCCGCTTCGAGTGAAATTTCACAAGCTCAGGCGTTGCTAATGACCCGACTGGTTCAGGGAAGCCCGGTGGGAATTACCGTGCGTATCAAGCAAGTGGCCAGTTTAGTGGTTTGGGGCAGCCTTCGATTGAATGTCTGCGCCGGATCTGCCGATCTCGCGCGGAACATTTTCTGTCAGGGATGATTCCCTTGCTACCGGCAAGTTTCTGCTGGCAGGCTCAAGATTGGGCTTTTGCAGAAAACTTGGCTAGATACGGAGGTACGGCACCGATGACTGCCGCTACATTGCGATCGCATACCGCGAAAGATCTCGCCCAAATGGCACGCTTGAATGGCATTTCCGGCTGGCACTCGATGCGTAAAGAGGAGCTGGTTTCTCAGCTTGCTCGAATTGCACGTCGACGCGCGCTCACCGAGAATGGGGACAACGGCACCGCTGCCAGTAGCAACCGCAACTCTCGTAGCAATAGCCCTCGCGTACAGCAGAAAATCGATCAACTCAAACGCAAGCTGGCAAACGCCAAAAACCTAGCGGTAAGCCCCCCCGACCTGCCCGTTGCCACAACGAAAGAAGATCGACTGGTGGTGATGGTTCGAGACCCGTATTGGCTGCACGCGTTCTGGGAACTTTCGCAACGTAGTGTTGACCGTGCACAAGCAGCGATGGGCCAACATTGGCATACGTCGCGACCTGTCCTCCGATTATTTCGTATGGAAGAGGCAGGTACCGCGAGTTTGGAGCGAGACATCGTCATTCACGGCGGTGTGAACAACTGGTACATCGATGTGCAGAACCCGCCCTGCGAGTTCCGCCTAGAGGTCGGCTATCTGGCCGAAAACAGTTCGTTCTACTGCCTCGCTCGTAGTAACACCGTCCAGACCCCTCTTGCCGGCACGAGCGACGCGGTCGACGACAATTGGAAGCACGTCGCCGAACAAGCCGACCGTATCTTCGCGATGAGTGGCGGCTACTCGCCCCAAGGCACCAGTCGCGAGTTGCAGGAACTACTCGAAGAACGGCTTCGCAGACCTCTGGGGACACCGATGCACACTCGCTACGGTACCGGCGCTGGCAGCATGATGCACCAGAGCGGCGACATGCCATTCGCCGTCGATGCCGAAGTAATCGTCTACGGAGCAGCCGACCGCAATGCGCATGTCACACTCAAGGGCGAGCCTGTGCAGCTTCGCGCCGACGGCACCTTCGCGGTCCGATTGAGCCTGCCCGACAAGCGGCAGGTGATTCCGATCGTCGCCAGTTCGGGTGATGGCGTCGAGCAACGCACAATCATCTTAGCGATCGAGCGAAACACCAAAGTCATGGAAACCAAGGTTCGCGACATCACGGCTCGATAAGTTTGACGCTGAATTTTTCTGCCCTCACGGCCTGTGTACGACTGAGTACGCGCAGAAAAACCGCCCAACGCCCCGATCTCAGCTGGTCTGATCCAGCCGCAGAAGGGTCCGTCGGGCGGTGTTCTTGAATTAGGCTACTTCGCCAACAAGGACTATGCCATGTCTTTGAGCTTCTTCAGCGGACGTACCTTGACGACGTTACGGGCTGGCTTAGCCTTGAACATCGTTTTTTCGCCGGTGAAGGGATTTACACCTTCGCGTTCGGGGACTGCCGGCTTGTTTTGCACAACAATCTTGCAAAGACCAGGCAAAGTGAACGTTCCCGCCCCCTTGCTGCCTAGCGCTTTTGCGATTTCGTCATACAGAGCATCGAAAACTGCGCCGACCTCTTTCTTGGAGAGTCCCGTGCTTTCAGAGACATTGGCATAAATTTCGGTCTTAGTCAGTGGTTTGATTGCGTCAGAGTCTGCCATGTTGGAAAACCCTCCTTCTTGTCGTGGGGATTGGTAAGGACTGGCTAAATACTAACCCGAGATCAGTTATTTGGCCCACCCTGGGAAAATACTGTTTCTAAGGAAATGCGTACAATTCGAGACTTTCGTGGGACACACCAAAAGGGAGTCAATTCGTCAAAGCACTAGAATCCTAGCACCTGAATGGTTCCTAGGTGCTGATTTAATGGGTGATGCCCTTAAATTACAAGGCTAAAGTCGGCAAATACCTGGAAAAACAGTGTTTTTCTTCCTAACTCGACCCAAACACAACAAACTGGAGGAGCCTGGGGAGCCAGTAAACCCACATCAATGACCCGATAACCCCTCTGCAGAGCTATCTAATGTGATTAACCTGCTTGGATTGCCGCATTTTCAGATTCGAGGTAAACTTAAACTGGGCATAATGTTACGCCAACACTCGTTCCAAAACAGCTGGGTAACAGCAAGAAAAGCAGGTTATACAGGGAACTTTGAATTGCTCAATTGCTTCTAACCGTTGAGTTTTGGAGAGGTTTCCCAGATATTAGGGGCTGTTTGTGTAAAAGCGTGCAAGCTGGCTAGGCAGGGAGTTAGCAAGAAGTCAGCGGTAGGGCAAATGAGGCAGGGAGGAATAGTGCGCTGATGTCATTAAACGGTAAAAGCTTGCAGAGCCTCAGCGTGCGAATAATAGGCTTGCTTTGCGTCGCGGTCGTTCTTTTGTCGCTCTCATCTTTGAGAGGTCTTGCCCAACAAGTGAGCCGACCTTTATTGGGAAATGGCAACGTTTTTCTCCCCTCCAGCCGCCTGGATAAACGCGGAATTAAACGAGCGAGAGTGCTTATCTCGAATGGCGAATTTTCGGAGGCAATCCGGTTTTTGGATGGAATCCTGGCTCGCAGTGAAGACTCGTTCGTAGCTGATTCTGAAGGAAAGCCGTTTGGGCTTAAAGAAACGGTTCGTCAGATCCTTAACGATCTCCCAGAGGAGGGGCGTCGCATCTACGAAACGACCTATGGCCCCGTCGCGCGCAGGCTGCTGAAGCAATCGATCGAAAGTGGCAACTTTGCTCAGCTGCGCCAAATTACACAGCGTTACTTTTACACGCCTGCAGGGCTTGAAGCGGCCCTGCTTTATGCACAGCACGAATCCGACGAGGGCCGCTTATTGACCGCGGCGTTGACGTATCAGCAGCTGTTGGAGACCGCCGAAGCTACTGCTCGCTTCCAGCCTCAGTTGTCTCTGCTGTCTGCATCAAGCTGGCTGGCCGCGGGCCGCCCTGCACTTGCAGCAAACGTATTAGAAGACCTGGGTGAACAAGGGGATCGCCGTGTCCAGGTTTCGGGACAAAACTTTAGCCTGCAATCTTCTCGAAACGATAAAATCGCTTGGCTACAACAGGCTATTGGCACTCCCGTAATCCAAGACTTGAATACCGAGCGTCAGTGGCTCACTTCGCGAGGCAACCCAGCACGTAACGGTCAGGCCGAAGGCGGGTTACCTCACTTGCGTGTCCGTTGGCAGGTGCGATTGCTTGAGCATCGTAATTTAGAAGCAATCCTCGAGGAGATGGCAGGGCTGAATCAACAACAAAAGAAACCACAGATGCCGGCAGCAACACCGTTGGCCGTCGGCGACTACGTGATTACCCGTTCTGCTTATGGGCTGGTTGCGATTGATTTTCGAACGGGAAAGCGGGTTTGGAAGACGCAGCCACAGAGTGTTTCTCTACTCAAAGATTTGATGAATGGCAGCAACCACGAAAACGAGAACGAAAATAACCGTAACGGCAACGTTGAATCGGCTCAGATTTTTGCGCGTATGGTGTGGGAAGACTTCCTTTACAACTCTACCAGCAGCGACGGCCAACGAGTCTATGCCATTCGCGATCTTTCTCCGCCACGGCTTAGCCGGAGGCGTTCTGCACGTTTCTTTGTACAAGGCATCAACAGCATCAACCAAGAAAACGGCACCAATCGACTGTGTGCGTACGATCTGCCAACGCAAGGAAAGCTGGTTTGGGAAATCGATGGAGCAGCGCGCACCGACGGACTCCAGGGGGCATTCTTTCTGGGAGCTCCAGTCACTGTTGGACAATCGCTCTACTGCCTGGCGGAACTGAAGAACGAAACAGCTATCTACCTTGTCGTTCTCGATCGGCAGACCGGCGACCTACGTTGGCGACAGCAACTGGCCAACTTGGAAAATGGGGTATCTAATGACATCAAACGACGTCTGCAGGCATCGATGCCCTCCTACGACGAGGGAATGCTGGTCTGTCCCACAGGTGCCGGGATTGCGATCGGTGTTGATCTGGCCAAACAATCTTTGGCTTGGTCCTATCAGTACGCGTCGAAGCAACAACTCGCCCCACGCCAAGTTATTATGAAATCACAGGCATTGGCGGTTAAAAAAGAATGGGTTCATAGTGCCCCCGTAATTACAGAAGGGCGCGTGTTGCTGACTCCACCCGAGTCAAGCTTTCTGCATTGCATTGATCTCCGCACGGGCGAGTTGCTGTGGAAACAGCCTCGCGGTGATGCGTTTTTTTTGGCGGGTGTCGAGGCAGGACATGTGCTGCTGGTCGGCAATCGTAAGATGTCGGCATTGAATTTAGCTGATGGAACGCCGGCTTGGCGGTCAGGAAGCTTGGATTTACCCGCCGGAAGTGAACCAGCAGGAACTGGTTTTTTTAGCAAGGGTCAATATTTCTTGCCACTGTCGAATGCCAGTGTCATCGCGGTGGATATCTCTAACGGGTCTGTAGTCGGCGAAGCGAATTCTCGTGAGAATCAACAGCTTGGGAACTTAATCTGCTACCGAGGGGCCGTCATTTCTCAGACAGGGCGCCACGTAGACTGCTTTGAACAGATGGATGTCCTACGCAAGGAGTCTGAGCGACGACTTCGTGATGAGCCGACGGACGACAAAGCACTCCGAATGCTGGGCGAAATCGCTTACAACGATGGCCTACTCACCCGTGCAATTGAGCTACTCAGCAAAGCCTATGAATCGGAACCGGGAGACTTGCGAACACGCGAGGTTCTTAGCGAGGCCTTGGTGGCAGCGCTCGACCAAGAATATGCCGAACATCAGCACCTGCTGCCGTTGTTGGCAAAAATCCAGCAAGGATCCTCCGAAGAGCAGCTCACTCTCATGCGTCTGCAGTCGCAAGGACTGCTAGAAAACGGACGGGCTGACGAGGCCTTTGAGATTTGCCTGAGTACCTACAGAAACATCGGCATGCTTGATACTGAATTGTCGATCGGACACGACCGCCAAGTAAATGCCGAAAGTTGGTTGGCGGCACAGGTATCAGCAACATGGGCTGCTGCAAGTTTGGACCAACGTGATCAAATCGCCAAGCAAGCCACAGCGTTACTTGCTCAAACGAAGGCTGCAACCGAAACTAGCCTTTGGCAGCGGTTTTACTCGTGCTTTGGATCTCTCGATCTCGCAGCGCCGCTTGGGATTGAGCTGGCTACTATGTATATCGAACGGGGAGAAGCGTTCGAAGCACAGCAACTCTTATTAAGCTTAATCGAGTCAGAAGATACGGCTGTGCATAAGGCTGCGATCGCGCTGAGTTCTCGCCTATTACACGAAGTGGATAGGCCTTTTTTGGCTGCAACGTTCGACCAAGTGCTACGCGAAAATCTGGCGGACGAAGAATGCCTGGCTGGAATGACTGGTTTGGAATGCTTGGCTTCTTGGTCAACTATCGAGGCAGACCGAAAGGATTGGCCTTACGGACAAGTTGATGTGGGTGTCGTCGCTTCGAAAGTGTTGCCGAATGCCAATCGCAACCGCAGGCCGCAGACAGGTATCTTCCTTCAGCGCAGCGACAGCATCCTTGGCAGTTGCAACGTGGCACTGCACAACATCGCTTCAGAACGTAAGCTTGCAATTACGGTTCACGACAGCTTGGGGCGAGAGTTTTTCAGAGCGCACCTTGATCAAGGCTCACGAGCCAACATGAATGTTCGTGGAGATATTTTCGGCGTGTCGCGTGGCAATCTGCTGATTCTTTCTTTCGGTCATCAACTAGCGGCCTTCGACACCACTTTGTCAGCGGATGGATCTACTCTGTCCCAACCTCTTTGGAGGAAAAATACGACAAGTGCCTTGCACGCCATTAATCAGCTTGTATATGGCCAGAATACCGCCGCCCGCATCGGTCCAATCACGCAGAATAGCTGTATTTTTCAGATCGATCAGCAATTGGTCTGCGTCGATTCGCGTTCAGGCACCCTCAAATGGTCTCGCGACAAGCTGCCTCTTCACTGCGACCTTTACGGTGACTCAGACTACGTGTTTGCTGTTCCGAAGGCTTCAAAACAGGCGATGATTTTCAGTGCCGTCGACGGCCGAAGCCTGGGTAATACAAACCATAGATTACCGACTTCGCATGAACGATTAGCGACTGTAGGTCGGCAAGTCATTCGCTGGCGAAGACGTGCCGATCGTCGATGGGAACTTTCTGCGGTGGACTCCTGGCAAGGAAAAACACTGTGGAAGCACGAGTTTGAGAAAAACTCTCAGGCAGATACCGCTCAAAATCGTTTTGTTACAGTGGCCGAACCGACGGGGCGTTGTGTGATTGTGGACATAAGTAATGGTGAACTTGTGGTCGATCAGCCGATCAAAGCCAATGTGTCTCTGAAAGAAATCCACTTGCTTGTCGGTACAAAAAACTTTCTGATTGCTGCACAACAACCGTCCAAGATCGACAATATGCGTCGTGTCTCGTCTATCAACGGAACGAATGGGACCGATTTCACCAGATCTGCGTTCGCAGGACAGATTTATCTATTTGATCGCGATACCGGCTTGGCCGTTTGGGACCGCCCCGCAGAAGTCGAAGGGCTGCCTTTGATGTTGACTCAGGCCGTGAACCTGCCGGCCGTTGTTTTTGCAGGAAATATCCGGCGGCAAAGTACGCAAGGCACTAAAAATCATACCGGCATCATGTTACTAGAGAAATCTTCAGGAAGAATACTTTACCATGAGGAGAGTCTGCCTCCGTCACCGCGTCATTTTTTCCCGAAGGTTCCCGAGGACAATGCCGCAGGCAACTCTAATAAAATGGTTATCGAGATGAACACACAACAGATTAACTTGACATTTACGGACCGTCCGCGTGCACCAGAACCACCAGCAATGCATGGTGTCCAGCACACTAACGATTCGGGCAAAGGCGGTCTGCAAAAAATCGGCGCTGGGATTTTTTCGTTCTAGCTAACGCAATTACTACAACAAGAGTCAGCATTATCAATCCGGGAATTTTCCTTTTTGTAGGTCAAACCGTACTATTTCTCAATCTCGAGTCCTTCACCCTAGCTAAAGTTCCTTCACGTGATCGTTCTACAAAATAGCGTTCTTCGAACCACTCAGAACCTGAGGCGTCTGCTGCTGTGCGGAGTGCTTCTATTTGGCATGAGTGGCACGAGGCTGGCGTATGGTGTGATCGACCCCGAGGTGGAATTGAAAGTCAATCAGGGTTTGGATTGGTTAGTATTTCAACAGCATAAACTGGGCCATTGGACTGCGCAAGGTCGATACCCGACGG
>JAJDEE010000077.1 GCA_029259975.1 Planctomycetota bacterium | reverse complement strand
GGCAAAAGCACGCTGCTGCATTTGCTCGGCACGCTCGACCAACCCGACGCAGGCGAAGTGTATTTCGAGGGGCATCGGATCGACGACCTGCCCAGTCGTAGCCGCGACTTGCTACGGAATCGCCACTTTGGCATGATCTTTCAGTTTTATCATTTGCTGCCAGAGCTGACGACGTTGGAAAATGTTCTCGCACCTGCCTACATTGCCGAAAGTACGCTTGGCTATTGGCGGCGGCGAGCGGCCCATCGCAATCGAGCGCTCGAGCTGCTCGATCTCGTGGGGCTTAGCGATCGGGTCAAGCATAAGCCGGGCGAGCTGTCCGGTGGTGAAATGCAGCGGGCAGCGATTGCGCGGGCTTTGCTGATGGAACCGCGGGTTTTGTTGGCCGACGAACCGACGGGGAATCTCGATCGGGCGGCTGGCGAGCAGATTATGGCAATGCTGCGCGAGTTGAAACGGCAGCAAAAGCTCACTATAGTCATGGTGACGCACGATCGTTGGATCGCCGAGCAAGCCGACAGGCAAGTCAGCTTGGTTGAAGGCCATATTCAGTAGAATCATGGTCAGACTGTTGTCTAGATGCGACGAACCATCTACTCGTGTTAGATGTCAAAGAATAGAACGCGGATGCACGCTGATTCAGCGGATATGCGCGGAGAAATAATCAGCGTATATCCGTTTAATCCGCGTGCATCCGCGTCCTATTATTTTCACGAAGCAATAATTTCCTATGTCACGACAAGTTTACATCAACGGCAAGCTCCTCCCACAGGCCGAGGCGACCGTCAGCGTTTTTGATCACGGGTTGCTTTACGGTGATGGGGTATTTGAAGGGTTGCGGAGCTACGGCGGTAAAGTTTTTCGGCTGGAAGAGCATGTGCGCCGGTTGTACGAGTCGGCCCTGGCGATCTGTCTTGAGATTCCGCTGTCGCCAGCCGAGATGTGTCAGGCGATCAATGAAACGGTTGCTTCCAACAAGATCGTCGACGGTTATATTCGCGCGCTGGTTACCCGCGGTGCTGGCACACTAGGGCTTGACCCGAATCGTTGCAGCAATCCTCAGGTCATCATCATCGCCGACGCGATTGCACTTTACCCCGATGAATTGTACGAACGGGGCCTAGAGATCATCACCGCCAGCACGATTCGCAATCACCCGGCTGCGCTAAGCCCGCGAATCAAATCGCTCAATTATCTGAACAACATTCTGGCCAAAATCGAAGGCCTGCAAGCGGGCTGCATCGAAGCGTTGATGCTAAACCACAAAGGCGAAATCGCCGAGTGTACCGGCGACAATATTTTTCTGGTGCGCGATGGCGTGCTGATGACGCCGCCGATGGATGCCGGCATCTTGGGCGGTGTGACCCGCGACGCGGTCGTCGAGGTCGCACAACTAGCGGGCATCGAAGTGCTAAAAGTTTCTCTCACGCGTCACGACGTATTCGTCGCGGACGAATGCTTTCTCACCGGCACCGCCGCCGAGGTGATCCCCGTCGTGAAGCTCGACGACCGCAAGATCGGTACCGGCAAGCCAGGCCCGATCACAGTTGATTTGAAAGAGCGTTTTCATCGGCTGACGCGTGAGTAAATCACTGACTTGGTTGGTTCGTTACGGTATAATGGACGGAAGCGCTGTCACGTCGAGAGAGCCGTATTATCCGTTAGGAGAGCGATTGTGAATGTACAGATCCCTCAAGAGCAGTTGGCAATGGTCGAAGGCCTCGTAGCTGCGGGTAGATTTACTTCTCTAGATGAAGCTGTTTCCGAGGGCATTCGCTTGTTAGCCTCCAGCGAACAATTGCGACAACAGGTCCAAATTGGCGTTGAGCAAGCAGACTGCGGCGATTTGGCCGACCACGATACGGTGTTCTCTCAGCTAAGAGCATTGGCTGCTGAGCAAACAAGCGGTCAAGGATGAGCCAGCCCTATTACACATCAGCCGCTCAGCAAGATTTGACTGATATTTTGATGTGCATCGCGAAAGACAAACCCGATGCGGCTCTTGCATGGATAGAAAAAATCGAAGCAAAATGTTTGCTGATCGCATCTTCGCCTGAAATCGGTAAATCGAAACCAGCGATTGGCAAAAATGTACGCGCTAGCGTTGTGGGTCGCTACGTGATTTTTCACCGCCGGGTAAATGACCAAGTGGACATTCTGCGAGTCATTCCTGGCGACCGTAACATCATAGAACTCTAGATAGCCAAGCTCTACTTCGACTGCCCACGCACGATATCTTTGCCCACGCGGCTGGCGAGAAAGTCTTTGTTGTCGACCTTCTCGAAGCTGGCGAGCTGCTTGCGAACCTGTTCGACTTGGGCGCGGTCTTCGCGGGACAGGCGCCAGGTGAACAGGTGTGTTGCTCGCAACATCTCGGAATCTGAATCTACGGTGCGGCGAATTTCGACGGGCACTACGCCGTGTTTTTTTAGGGCTGCATTCAAAGCCAAGCGAGGCCCTGGAGGTGGGCTGGCGTACATCATCACATTCAGACGCGTGTACCAGTCCATAAACTGGCGGTAGTTTTCGAGAGTCCGATCATCCTCGGCGGGTACGGTGGCAACAGTGTACTTCCACTGAGCGTTGTCGAGAGTCAACTGGCCAGTTCCGGCTTCGAAAGTTTCTTCAAACATTGGCTTGGCCGAAAATTTAAGCATCGGATCCTTTTGCTCCAGTGCCCATTTCGACAGCTTGTCGATCAAGACTTCGATTTTGTCGGTCGACAGTTCGGTGCGTCGCTTTGTTTTGAGGTCGAGCAGGATAAACTGCCCCGCGTGCGACGACGTCGGCAGTCTAAAGACAATCACCTGCTCCGTCTTGTCGACAAAGTCGTAGACTGTTTCCGAATCGAATAGTGTGATGGTATGGTTAATCGATTCTTCGGTATCTCCGGAGAAAACATCGGTTTCGATGCGTAGTTCGCCGGCTTGGAGCGTCGCGGCAAGACACAGCGGCCAGAGAACAGCGATCTTCAAAATCGATTGGAAAACGGACATGGCAAGCTCTTCCTCGACCGGTGAGTGGCAATAATATAACGGGGTCCGAGAATACGCCGACCGGCAGAGTGTGTAAATGTCGGTTCTAGTGACGCTAGCAGGATCAGTTGCTAGCAAATTTAGGGAGAAAAAAGTCTCACGCAAAGGCGCGAAGACGCAA
>JAJDEE010000076.1 GCA_029259975.1 Planctomycetota bacterium | reverse complement strand
GTGATGGCAAACTGTACAGTTGGTTGAGGCGTGGACTTCCTTGCCGTTGACTCCGTTGCGTGCGGCATCACGATGACAGTTGACGCACCAACCCATCGACAACGTGGCATGCTGCTCCATACGTTCCATCGATTCGACAGGCCCGTGACACTTTTGGCAGGTTACGCCCACGGCAACATGTGCCTGATGGTTGAATGTGACGTAGTCAGGCAGATTGTGGACGCGGACCCAAGGGATCGATTCTGGCGTAACGCCGTCAATCAGCTGTAATTTTTCATCGAGCGCCAGCGAGTCGTATAGCTTTTGAAGCTCAGCAGACACCACTGCTACTGGCTTACGCTTTTCTTTGTCTGCCAAATCCATTTCTTGTTGCATCACATTGAACGAGGAAGTGACATAGCGATGACATTTCATGCAAACATCCGACGAGGGGATGCCGGCATAACGCCCCGACTCGGATGCCGAATGGCAGAACTTGCAGTCGATGCCTAATTCGCCTGCATGGAGGCGATGAGAATACGCAATCGGTTGCTCGGGCGCGTAGCCTTGCTGATGATCAGGCATCTGCCATTTGCCCATCGCCGACACAAAAAGAGCGAGGCCAAAGCATAGCCCTGTGATCAATGCGATAGTAATGACTCGTTGTTGCATGATTTGATTGCTGCGTGCTATCGGTTCTCGGTTATGGAATGTGCAAACTGCCTAGCATTTAATCGCTGCGCCTTTGCGGGCGTAAAACCACCAATTCACTGCCAAACAGCTGGCGTAATAAACGGCGAATCCGTAGAGAGCGTACTGCGGCGTGCCAGCTTTGATTTGTGTGGCGAATACTTTTGGAATCAAGAAAGCCCCATAAGCTGCAATTGCCGATGTCCACGCCAAAACCGGTCCGGCTTGGTCTTTGGAAAAAATGAACGGAATCATTCGGAAGGTCGAACCGTTGCCGATGCCCGTCGTGGCAAACAACACGATGAAGGTGAGTAGGAACGGAATGAAATACTTTTCAGGGTGCCCGACGACTGCACCAGCATCGTTGATGATTGCCGCTTCTTGCCCAGCCAAGGAAACGAAATAGCCGGCCAAAATCGTCGAAGCGACCATGATCCACGTATCCCACTGCGTAACTCGCGCGCCACCCAGTTTGTCGGATAGCCAGCCCCCGACAGGGCGAATCAACGCACCGACCGCAACCCCAATCCAGATATAGTTCGAGGTGATGAGGCCATTGGTTGGCGTGACGAAGATATCATCGAGCAACTTCGGAAACGCGGCGGCGTAGCCAATAAACGAACCAAAGGTCATCGTGTACAGCCACGTCATCACCCAGGTATGCCTGTTGTTGAAAATCGCAAATTGGTTTTTCAGTGGTGTTTGAATCGTCTGCGGTGTCATGAATCGCATCATCAGCAGCGTTGAAACAACCGCCGCGGCAACGACAAGAAAGATTCGCACCAATTCCGGAATCGGCATTTTGACGAACACCAACAGCAAGACCCCGATCCCCGCTCCGAGGAATCCAAGCAGCTGAAGCCAGAGATATTTTCCGATCGCGACAGGCGTCGGTCCGCACTTGTGCTGTGGCAAGTTATTCATAAACAGTCCCGCCAAAATAGCGAGTACCGTCATGACTGGCACCCAAACGATGGCGGCATTCTGCACCCACAGTTGGCTATCAGCCCCCAGGGATTGAGGGTCGCCCCCAAATTCTCCGAACAAGCCTTTCGTGATGACCCAAGGAATCAGAAATTGCATCACGCTGACGCCCAAGTTTCCTAGCCCAGCGTTCAGTCCAAGTGCAAGCCCCTGCATCTTTTTCGGGAAGAAGAACGAGATATTCGACATGCTCGAAGCAAAAGCACCACCGCCAACGCCCGACATCGCCGCCAGAATGATGTAATAGTAAAAAGGAGTGCTGGGGTCACGCAGTGCAAGCCCTGTCAGGAATGCTGGGACGATCAGCAGCACGGTCGTCATAAATTTGACATTCCGCCCGCCGCAGATCGCGATCATAAACGAGTTGGGAATCCGCAACGTAGCCCCCGCCAACCCAGCGACAGCCGGCAGCGTGTACATGAGTGTTTTGTAGCCCTTCACATCGTAAGGCTCGCCCTCGTTCATGAACGTAAAGTTGAAGAGGTCGGGATTGGCGAAATGGACTTTCTGGATAACTTTGGCCAGCATTCCCCAATACAACCAAACCGCGAATCCGCACAGCAAGTTGGGAATCGAAATCCACAGATTTCGATTCGCGATCGACTTACCAGTGGACTCCCAAAAGTCTTGGTCTTCGACATCCCAGTGTTCAGGCGTTTTGGCCATAATTTTACCGTTTTTCGTTTCTCTAAGTATCGCGCGGGTACTATAGGATTTCTGGTTCTTTTTCGGAATCAAGGCGGATTAGATGATCCAGCGACAATGGACCAGAACCTCGCCAGATGAAGAGGACCAGAGAGAAGAAAACAAACGATGCAAACTGAAAGTCGACATTCGTTCCCATCAAACTTCCGCCTACCGTCGAGCCCGTGATGGCAATCACCACGGCACCAAACAAGATGACTGCATTTGCCGCTGCCGCCACACGGGTCGCAAATCCAAGCATCAAACTTCCCCCGCCAATAATGTGGGCAAACACGACCGACCAAGCAATCATCGTCTGCCCCTGACCCAGACCTTCGCCCAAGGAGCCTTCAAGTTCGGCCATATTCGTAATGAAGTAAATTCCTTTGATGAACAACGCGATGCCGAGATAGATTCTCAAAGCATCCATCGGACGCAGATGGCGAACGCCGGGAAGCAATTCGCTGATTGGCTTGCGGTCCTTGAGTTCTTCGCGACGGCGCGCCATCGCGGCGTTGAATTCGTCCGCCGCCGATTTTTCGTCTGCGGGGCTAAATCTTACCAAGAGAACAAACAACGAAAATGCCGCGACCAAAAACCCTAGAATCAGAAGCGCTTGCTGGTAGGAGACATCCTCTGCCCGCATGAGAAATCCGGCAGCCACCGCCCCCATATTTCCGCCGGCACCCACAATACCAGAGACCGACCCGAGTGCTTTTTTGTTGATAAACGGAACGATCGAGTAGGTGGCTCCCTCGGACATCTGCACAAACAGGCTAAAGACAATCATGGCGGGAATCGCCATAGACAGGACCCGCATCTGAGAGAAAAAGATCAGCGCAACGCCTTCGGCCAAGATCGCAAAAAACAGCCAGCGAACACGCCCTTTCAGACCACCTGTCCGCACAAAACGATCGCTGATGAACCCACCGAGCGATCGAGCAAAGATGTTCATCAGTCCAAACAAACCCGCTACGAGACCAGCCGTTTTCAGGCCGAGATCAAAATTATCCATGTAGTAAATGGCGGCGATATTGTTGATCGTCAGCTCGATACCAAAGCAGGCAGCGTAGACGAAGAACAACGCCCAAACGCGATAGTCGCGGGCAGCCAGCCAGAACGAGCCTTTGCCCGATTCACTCTGTTTGAGTTCTCCGGAAGCTTTCAGCTCTTTGAAATTTCCGTTCGGCAAGTCGGTCGTAAAGAAAAAGTAGGCGATGCCCGTGATAAAGCAGACCGCTCCAGCCACAACCATCGAGAGACGCCACGCCGAGGCTTCCAGAAAACCCATTCCGATAAAGCCGGCAAAGACCAACGGCATGATCATTTGCGTCACACCACCGCCCAGGTTACCCCAGCCAGCACTGGTCGCGTTGGCCGTGCCAACGACATTCGGGGCGAACATCACTGAAGTGTGATATTGCGTAATGACGAAAGAGGCGCCGATCACCCCGATGCCAAGGCGAAACATCAGAAAGACCGTATAGTCCCAATCTTTTTTGCTCTCGAACATGTAGACGAGGAAATCGGGAAGCTCTATCCAGCCAACCAAACCAATTGCCATGACTGGGATTGAACCGAGCATGAGCAAAAAGGTATAGCACAGACGTGGACCTATTCGGTCGCACAGCCAACCGATAAACAAGCGAGCTAGTATCGTTATCGCTACCGAGGCGATGATCGTATTACCGATCTGTTGTTTGGTCAGGGACAATTCATCTCGCACGACCGCCATCAGCGGCGCGATACCAAACCAAGCAAAGAAACACAAAAAGAAGGAAAACCACGACATGTGGAATGCCCGCATTTGCGGAGTCTTCAGCGAGAATAGGTCAATTCTTGTTGCTTTGTTGCGAACTTCCACGGGAACTACCTAGATTTTCCTTTGCGGCTATACCAACGCACCACCTGCGGCTTGCGCCACAGATACGGATTCGGAATAACCAACACATGTACAAGTCGGGTAAACGGGAAAAAACCAATCGTCAGAAACGCCAGTACGACATGCAGCTTCACGAGCCAAGGCATCGCCGAAACGAAGCTGACATCAGGGGCGAGTTTCATAATCGACCACAAGTAGGGCGCCATGTTCGTTGCAAACCACGACGAACCCCACGGATAAAACAGGGCAATGCTCACGCCGCTGACCGTCTGTACCAGCAGCATTGCAAACAACAACCAGTCTGTTGGCGTGGTCACGACGCGCACCTTACTGCTGCCGAATCGTCGCACAATCACGCCCACCAGCCCGATAATCGTCAGGATGCCAAACGCCAGTGCCGAAATCTCCAGCACATACAGTCGCCACGGTACGCTGTTCCAAGCGAGCAGCGGCCGCGGGATCAAGAACGCGATAACGTGCCCAGCCGTGACGACGAGAATGCCATAATGAAAGGGCACGACTGCCCAAAAATGGTGCTTGTTCTCTAAAAACTGACTCGACAGGCTCGAATAGGAAAACGACTGCTCCCGATAACGGTAGATCGTCATCAGGAAGAACGTGAACAAACAAACGTACGGGAGTGCCACGAACAGAAATTGATCCAGGAAATTTTGGCTCATGTTACTTTCTCTTCTCGAGGGGCTCTTCTTGAAGGCCGGAACCTTGGCACGAATCGTCGGGCATTTTGAATTGCATTTGCAGCGGCACTAGTTCGACATCATTACTGCCGCAAGCCGCACCCGGCATCGGGAACGCGCGCAGTGGGTCATCTCCACCTGGCCGACGGGGGCCATTTTGCCCTGGAAACTCAACGGTGTTTTGTAGGATGTTCTCGTCGTTCTCGCCCCAAGGCTGGCTAGGGCCAAAATGCTGTTCGAGCACTAAAGTGAGGCAGCGAATGAGGTGACGATAGGGCGAGTTATTCTTGTCGAGCGAGACCTGCATCTTGTGCAGTGCAGGGAAGACGCAAGCGTGTGAAAACTGCCGAGCCTCTTCTTCAGGCATAAAGGCGACCACGGGCAGCACGTGAGTCAGGTGATCGGGTAGCTCGCCCGACTCGGAAATTTCGTACTTCGCCAATTCCTGGCGCATCCGCACCAAAAATTGGCCTCGCATATAATCTTCGCCGAACAAATGCCAGCCGATTTCCAGAGCACAGGCAGGATTCACATCGAAGGTGCCGGTGTAGGCTTCTTCGAGTTCGTTTTCTTTGCATCGTTCCAGGTACTGACCGAACGCTGAAATCCCTTTAGCTGCCTCAGGCAACTCGTTTTGCACCATGAGGTAAAGCATCTCGACCAGTTGGTCGTAATGCTCGCCCGGATAGGACAGCAAGCGGGTCAGTGTTCCGAGGATTCGTTCGATCTCTGAAACCGGTTCTTCTTCCGACTCCATCGCCTTCGTGTTTGAAAAGTTAACGATTGGTAAATCGTGCATCACGCTCCCCTTTGTGGACCGCCGACAAAACCAAAACCGGTCTCGGCTTTGTGTTCGCCTGGCTCTTTGACCATCTCGATCGCCTGCTCGCGATACATGGGTGGAATAACAAATCGGTCTTCAAACGTGCAGAGCGACGTAAGTTTGTAAATCGCCTCGGCTTCTTCGACCGTAAGGCCTGCTTCTCTCAAGAAACGGTCAGCCGTCTCTCGATCGACATCGCCGACCGTCTCGGCACGTCGATGCCAACGCACAGCCAACTGCTTGCCCATCGCGTGACGCACGACGCCTTCTTTGCCGCCACCAAACAGGTTGGCGAAATACTGCATCGGGATGCGCGACTCGTCGATGCCGTGGAACAGGTCCTGCATTTTATGGCTGGCTAGCCCATCTTCAAAATTAGCAACCACCGGCGACATGGGAGGCACATAGAAGAGCATCGGCAAGGTGCGGTACTCGATGTGCGGGGGCAGGGCGATCTTCCAGTCCATCACAAATTTGTAGACGGGCGAATTCTGAGCCGACTCGATCACACCGTCAGGAATCCCTGCCGACTGGGCTTTGCGAATGATCTCGGGATCGTGCGGGTTGAGGATCAACGACCGTTGGCCTTCGACCAGTTCATCGTCAGGCAGATTGGCAACTTCTTCCAGGCGATCCGCATCGTACAGCAGTACGCCCAGATAGCGAATCCGCCCGACGCACGAGTGGAAACAAGCAGGCGCTTCGCCAACTTCGAGCCGTGGGAAGCACAAGATACACTTTTCGCTCTTGCCGGTGAACCAGTTGAAATAGGTCTTTTTGTAAGGACAAGCCGAAACACAACTTCGCCACGCCCGGCACTTTTTCTGATCGATCAAGACAATGCCATCTTCGCCTCGCTTGTACAAGGCTCCCGACGGGCAAGACGCGACGCAGCACGGATTGAGGCAGTGATTGCAGATGCGAGGCAGATAGAAAAGCACCAGTCGTTCGACCGAGTTTAATTGCTGCCGTTGTTGATCGGTAAGGCCTTCGAGGTTCGGGTCGTTGGCGGCATAGATTTGCGAGCCACCCAAGTCGTCGTCCCAGTTCGGGCCTGCCTGGATATCAATATCCTTGCCCGTGACCATCGAAATTGGCTTGGCGATTGGCTGGTCGGCACCCTCTTTGGCGTTAAACAGGTTTTGATAGTCGTAGGTCCACGGTTCGTAATAGTCGTCCATGCTAGGCATGTACGGGTTGTGAAAAATATTTGGAATGACACGTGCCTTGCCGGTCGACTTGATGTTAATCGGCTGATCGCCCTTCTTTTCCCAACCGCCGTGGTACTGATCTTGGTCTTCCCATTTGGTTGGGTAGCCCGTACCCGGCTTCGTCTCGACATTGTTCCACCACATGTAATCCGCACCCTTGCGGTCGGTCCACACGTTCTTGCAAGCGACGCTGCACGTGTGGCACCCGATGCACTTATCGAGGTG
>JAJDEE010000075.1 GCA_029259975.1 Planctomycetota bacterium | reverse complement strand
AACACCAGATAGATTGCAGCAATCGCGATCAACACTGCGAGAACCACTAACGCTGTCGCAGCGCCGCCCAAACCTTCGGATTGCTTTCCTGGATCAGTCTTCGCTGTAGGTATTGAGAGTACATTTTGGCTACCGCGACTTGTCTGTTCGGATTGACGTCTTTGAGTCTCCTCTGGCTCGTTTCGTGCAGGAATGGTTTCTGCGAGCGAGGCGTCTCTGTAGAGGTACTCACGAGGAGCTTGGACCACTTCGTTGATCTCTTTCCAAGAGGTGGTTTCGATCGGAGGGGTCCAAGGTTGCAACAACGAGACGACTTCAGCTGCCGTTGCGATTCGTTCTTCGGGTCGTTTTTGCATCATGGCTGCAATCAGCTCGACAAAGTCGCTGTCGAGATTTGAACTCAGACGCTGCGGAGTTAAGGGCATTTCTTCTAGCTGCCGACGAAGTTTATCGGCGGTGTCGCCGCCAGGGAAGGGCACCTTGCCCGTAACTGCATAATAGAGTGTACACCCCAGCGAATAAATATCGCTAACCGAGCGAACTTCGCTCGGAGTGACAATAATCTCGGGTGCCAGGAAATCTGCCGTTCCGACGATGTGCTTGGGCTTCGACTGGGAAAAGTCGGTCTGGTCTTCAGCAAAAAATGCCAAACCGAGATCGGTAAGCTTGGCATGCCCTTCGGGTGTAATGAGAATGTTCCCCGGCTTCACGTCGCGATGAATCATACCTTGTGAATGCGCATAATCTAGCGCAGCGGCAGTTTGCGAAATCAAGATCGCCGCTTTTTCTTGAGTCATTGCCCCGTGATAGTGGACCAGCCGACGGAGGTCGGAGCCGGGGACATACTCGGTCACCAGAAAGTAGGTATCACCATCCGTGTCGGCATAGGTGAGTCGAACGAGATTGGGATGGTCGAGTTTTGCTTGGGCGCGAATCTCGCGGAGGAAGTTTGTGATTGATGTCGAGCTGGTCAGTGATTTGGGTAAAACTTTGATCGCCTCGATACGCCCAAGCAGTTCGTGCTCGCCCTTAAAAACCCAGCCCATGCCGCCGTGCCCGATCGCGTCGACGATACGATAGGAGCCTAAGGTAAACTTGGTTCGGCCTTGACGAAGTTGCTCTGCTTGCCAGAGGTTGAGATAACCCAGCTCGACGAGATATTCGGACAGTTGTACGTCGTCGATCTCTTCTAACGACAAGTCTGACGCTGGGAGTGATTCGACTAGCTTATGCCAAGCATGATCGATCTGATTCTCAGTCAACAATCCGCTGGCCAAGCCTGCTTGTTCCAAAATCGATCGATCAGCACGTACCACGTAAAGTTATTCCCCTCGTGCTGATAGATATAGTGCTGATAGATAAGGTTGTCACCACAAGTGTACGTTGTTCTGAGCTGCTGCGCCAGCGGAACCTCGGCCTGTAGGGCTAGAATTCGTCATCCTCAGTTTCCGCACCGGAGATCGTACTCATGGCCCGGTAGGTCGAAGGAGCAACATCGTCGCTGACAAATCTAACGGAGGCGTCGGCAAATACGAAATTCGCGCCGCCAGTGTGATAGCTGTAAAAACCACGAATGCGATCCTCCTGGTCTTGGCAGTTTGGGCCGGGCAAGGCATCGAGCGAGACACTCACCGGCGACACGTTTAACGACGCCAAGAGATCATCAGTAGTCCCGTAGACGCCATCGGTGCCCGGATTCTGTGCCGTTACCGCCAGCACCGAACCATGGCCACCCAGATGGCTATAAACTCGGGTGCCGTCAAGATTTGCTTTGGACCAGACCTGGCCCATTTTCATGCCCGGTCATCCACAGGGGGCGTTTGCCTCAAGCGTGGCGTTACTGGCGGCTTCGCCCAACGCAAAAGTTTTCGAAGTGCCATCGGTAATCTGTGCGATACGAACTTGGCTGTTCACATCAAACATGCCACCGCCGGTCTGTTTCTCGCACAGATAGGCCACATCGCCCTTCGAGAACGCATAGTCCGTCGGCGCGGCCGTCAGTTTGCCTTGCTGTGGTACCTCTGTCACGTTGGAAGGACAGGCTAGGTTTTCTAGGGCAGTTGCTCCGACTATCAGATTGGCGGCTGAGTCCCAAGGCTCAGCTTGGTCATAAGAATCGAAGAGTGCATTCTGCTCAAAATAAGGCAGGAGATAGATAAAACCCGAGTGCATGCCTTTTCGATAATTATCGTCGCTTGTGACAATCCCCGCTGTGAATTGGCCGTTAGCACCATGATAATTCTGCGAAGCAATGCCAAGCTGCCGCAAATTGTTTTTGCACTGAGTTAAACGCGCAGCCTCACGAGCTGCTTGCACAGCAGGCAGCAGCAAGGCTACAAGAGAGCCAATGATTGCAATCACAACCAGCAGTTCAACGAGCGTAAAGCCACGTTGGCGATCCGAAACTCGACTCATGATTATGTTTCCTTTACCGAACCGCGCCCGTTAGGAAGCGTTCTCACCGGGTTGTTTAGTATGCGTCTCTGCAAGAGGCATATTCTATTCATTTTCCATTATACAGAAAAAAAGTCCTGCGTTGATACCGCATTTTTGGCTGCTGCTAACCCCTTTGCTTCATGACAAGCCGTTTCGCCGCCGAATGCTTGCTCCAGCTGGCTGGCAGTGGTGCCGAAAATCTCATCAGTTCGTCTCGTACCGGATGTGTCAGTTCTAGCTTACTCGCATGCAGTGCAATGCCGGTCGCAAATTTTTCGACGCTGCCATACTTGCGGTCACCCACGATCGGATGGCCGACCTTGGCAAGCTGGACGCGAATCTGATGCTTGCGACCTGTTTCGAGTTCAACTTCGACCAGCGAATTACGTTCGTCGCGAGCCAGCACGTGATATCGCAACCGCGCAAGCTGTGCATCGGGGCAATCGGCGTGCGTCGTATGCACGCGGCGATGGCGTTCGTCTTTGCGGAGGAAATGCTCTAGCGTTTCCTCCGGCGGATCGGGCACGCCCGACACAATTGCCCGATACAGCTTTTTTACCTGCCGTTCGCGAAACGCTTCCGACAACCGGCCCGCCGCCTTGGAAGTTCGGGCGATCACAACGATTCCTGTCACTGGTGCGTCCAGGCGGCTCACGATCCCCAGGTAGACGTTGCCCGGCTTGTTGTACTTGCGCCGAATGTATTCTTTCGCAACGCTGAGCAGGCTTGGCAAATCTGCCGCCACGCCCATTGTCGGCAACATCGCCGGCTTATTGACGACAAGCAGGTGGTTGTCTTCGTGCAAGACATCAAGTTGCAAATCAGCGGCCGTCATCTTTGCCCGTTTCGGTGGTTGGGGGTTCGTGTTAAGTTTTAGTTTAACGTGCTCGTCTAGTGTAGGCGAGGAGCCTTTGTTTTTGCTTTCCGGCGATCGGTTACTCCAGTCGCTTACGCTCGTGGTTCGCCTGGGTTGCCTTTATCCTTTATCCTTCATCCCGCAATGCGTCTTATTCTTGCCAGTGGCTCGCCGCAGCGTAAACAGTTGCTCGCCCAAGCAGGCTACTGCTTCGAGGTGATCGTCCCTGACGACTCCGCTGAGGATTGTGGTATTTGCTCCACCGGCGGGCCTGCTAATTTGGTTTTGGATCTCGCCTTGCGTAAGGCCGCCGACGTTGCACGAACGCTTGCCGAACGTAATGTTGTAAACTCGCCCTGTATTATCCTCGCTTGCGACACGGTCGCCGAATGTGCCGGCGCCGTGCTCGGCAAACCACGCGACGAAGACCACGCCCAAGATATGCTCAGGCAACTTCGCGGCCAACACCAACGTGTTTTCAGTGGCCTCTGTCTGTGGCCGTTCGGTTTTGAAAATTTGGAAAGTCCGCCGCAAACCCATCTTGCCGTCACTGAGCTACGCATGGACCCAATCTCCGACGACGACCTCGACGAATACCTCGCCAGTGGTCTGTGGCGCGGCAAAGCTGGTGCCTTTGGCTATCAAGACCGCCACGGCTGGCTACACGTCCTCAAAGGCAGCGAGTCGAATGTCGTCGGACTGCCGATGGAGTTGCTCGCCGAGCAGCTCGATAAGTTTGATTTGTTTCCCACCGAACCGCGCCCGTGAGGAAGTCGCCTGAACGGCCAACCCGAGGGCTGTGCATCCCGATGAAGCAACCTCCGGCAATTACAGAAGCACGTTGCTGCGGAAGGCTGCGTCGCTATCAATACATCAATACGAAAGCGTTCTTCGCTTCGTCCATTCAGAGTGCGCTTCAACGAAAAATTAGCCGATCAAATCGAGCAGCAGGCCAGCGGTGATCGTCTCGTTCGTTG
>JAJDEE010000074.1 GCA_029259975.1 Planctomycetota bacterium | reverse complement strand
GATGGCTACGAACAGCGGATGATCGATAAGGTCGAAGGGGCTGGTACGCGAGTGATCAAAATGGGTTCCAATCTTCCCATTCACGGCGTGGTTGGCAAATTTGGCATCTATCGCTTTGCCAACGCACTCGGTCTGCTGGATCACCACGTTCGCAAAGTGCCGCCAGAAGAAGCACGCGGTGCACGCGACTGGAACGAGTACACTTGGCGAGGTGATCAAGCGCCAGGGCATCCGTATGTCCACGGTTTGCAAACGGCGGACATGGACTTCAACGACATGCGGTTCTGCAAGCTCGTCATCCAGATCGGCAAGAACCTAATCGAAAACAAGATGCCCGAGTCGCACTGGCTGAACGAGTGCATCGAGCGCGGTGCGAAGCTGGTTGACATCGCACCCGAATACAATTGTCCGGCAACCAAGTCGAACTATTGGATTAGCGTACGGCCTGGGCTGTCGGATCTGGCGGTGCTGTTGGGCGTGACCAAGATCATGCTCGACAACGACTGGTACAAGCCGGACTTCTGCCGTCGTTTTACCGATTTTCCCCTGCTGGTACGAACTGACAACCTTCGGCGTTTAAGACCTGAAGATATTCAGTCCGACTATCAACCGAAAGACATCACTGGCGGGCCATCTTACAAGATCCAAGGTTTGAACGATGAACAGCGGGCAAAGATTGGAGATTTTTGCGTTTGGGACAGCAATGCGAACCAAGTCACTTTTATCAGCCGTGACGAGGTCGGAGTCCATTCGGACGTTAAATCGGCACTCGAAGGCACGTTTCAGGTGAAACTTGCCGATGGCACGGAAGTCGAAGTGATGCCGGTCATGGAAATGTACAGGCGGCATCTGAAAGACTACGACGAGAAGATGGTTGAAGAGATTTCGGGTGCGCCAGCGCATCTGGTCCGACGTCTGGCCGAAGACATTTGGCAGACGACGGAGGCAGGACATCCCGTGGCGATACACATCGGCGAAGGTGTGAATCACTATTTCCATGCCACGCTGCACAATCGCGCTACGTATCTTCCGCTACTACTGACGGGCAATATCGGCAAGCATGGTGCAGGCTCGCACACGTGGGCTGGCAACTACAAGGGTGCGCTGCTTCAGGCGTCTTCTTGGAGTGGCCCGGGCGTCGGCAGCTACACGCACGAAGACCCGTTTACTCCGGTACTCGACGAGGGAGCGCGTATTACCCACGACAACCTTCGTCACACGACCGACGTGGAAGACCCCTCGTATTGGGCCAGTGGTGAAAAGACGCTCACCGTTGACCTTCCCAAAGGCGGTAATCGGTGTTTTACCGGGGAGTCCCACATGCCCACGCCGACGAAAGTCGTGTGGTACAACAATGCCAATTTCCTGAATCAGGCGAAGTGGGTCTACAACATCATCGCCAATGTGTTGCCCAAGGTCGACATGATTGTCGACCAACAAATCGAATGGACTGGCAGTGCGGAATACTCCGATATCGTGTTGCCAGTGAATTCATGGGTTGAATTCCAAGATTACGATTGTGGTGGGTCGTGCTCCAATCCGTTCCTGCAAATATGGAAAGGGGGAATCAAGCCGGTTCACGACACCGTGGACGACGGCATGGTCTTCGCTAAAGTTTCCGACGCGCTAGCCGCCAAAACAGGGGATAAACGCTTTTCCGATTACTTCAAGTACATCACCGAAGGCAAGGCCAAGGTTTATATCCAGCGCGTATTCGACAACAGCACCACAACCCGCGGCAAGGATGGGCCGTACAACGTCGACAAGTTTATCAAGGGCGAGTACGGCGGCGAGCCAGGCGCGGGCCTGATGTTATTCCGCACTTATCCCCGAGTTCCATTTTATGAGCAGATTCACGATTCGATTCCGTTCTATACCGACAGCGGTCGGCTGCACAGTTATTGCGATATTCCCGAAGCCATTGAATACGGCGAGAATCTATGCGTGCATCGCGAAGGCGTCGAGGCTACGCCCTATTTGCCTAACGTGATCGTTTCGACCAGTCCGTTCATCCGGCCGGTCGACTACGGCATTGCCCACGACACGCTCGACGCAGACTTGCGACAAGTTCGCAACGTAAAGATGTCTTGGGATGAGGTAAAGCAAACGGTCAACCCGTTATGGTCGCAGGGTTACTCGTTCTTTTGTTGCACTCCCAAGAGCCGTCATACGACCCACTCGTCTTGGTCGACGGTCGATTGGCATTGGATCTGGAGCGACAACTTTGGCGATCCCCATCGCACCGATAAGCGAGCACCTGGCGTAGCCGATCGCCAAATACAAATCAATCCGCAAGCTGCTCTCGATCAGGGGTTGAATGAGGGAGACTATGTGTGGATCGACGCCAACGAACTCGATCGGCCCTATATCGGGTGGAAGGATGACGACGGTCCGCGGCATAAAGCGTTCCGTTGCATGGTCCGCGTAAAGTTCAATCCCGGCTTGCCGTACAATTTCACCATCATGAAGCACACCGGCTGGATCGCCAGCGAGCGGTCGGTCAAGGCCCATGAAACGCGTCCGGACGGTCGGGCGCTGGTCGCCGAGACCGGCTACCAATCGAGCTACCGCTACGGCTCGCATCAGAGCATCACACGGAATTGGATGATGCCGATGCACCAGACCGATACGCTGTTCCACAAGAAAACGGGCGCAATGGGTTTCACGTTTGGTTTCGACGTCGACAACCATGCAATCAACACGGTACCGAAAGAAACATTGATCCGCATCACAAAGGCGGAAGATGGCGGGATCGGTGGGGTCGGATTGTGGAAGCCGGCCGAATCGGGCTACAGCCCAAGTTCGGACACGCCCCAAAACGATCAGTATCTGGTCGGCGGATACGTTACGGTAAAGACATAATCGTCCGCCCGCCGCTTCTCAAAAACATACGAAATTGAAGGAAAACAGACATGTCTGACGAAATCCCTAACGCGTCTGCCAAGGTACATCCGGCCTCACGGGAAATCCTGCCCGACGACCCCATGGAATTGCATGCCTTTGAAGTACCCGGCGATCCCAATCTGATGCTACGACTACTGGTCGAAGAGTACGCTCGTATGGGGTGGGGAACCGAAGCCATTTTGCAGTTGGCCCGCGATCCTAATTACCAGGCTTTTTACGGACTGTTGCACTTTTTTGGCGAGGAGGAGATGACGGCTCGAATCGGGCAAACCCTGGCCCGATGTGGAGTCACTCGCGTAACAACGAAGGAAACCGTGCCTACTTCGGAACGACTGGTACAAATAGAAACGCCCTAGCTGACCAAGCAACCGTAACACACGGTAAGACGATGAACCTGGCCGCTGAAGGAGAGATTTGTAATGCCTACCGTCAATAATTGGCAAATCGGTCGCGAGATGAGCTACCCACTCGAGGAGCGTCATCCGCAGTCGCAATTTGCGTTCGTATTCAACACCAACCGTTGTATCAATTGTCAAACCTGTACCATGTCGTGCCGAAGCACCTGGACCTTTTCCAAGGGTCAGGAATTGATGTGGTGGAACAATGTGGAAACGAAGCCCTACGGTGGCTATCCGCAGCACTGGGATGCGAAGCTACTAACGATGTTGGAGGAGGCCAACCCGAAGGGGCAAGTCTGGGATGCACGCGACAAGGACGCGGAAGACAAACCGTTTGGGGTTTTTGAGGGGCTCACGATTTTTGAGGCCGCCCAAAAAAAACCGCGTCCCGAATTCGGCACTCAGCAGGCACTCGGCTACCTCCCCACCGACGACCAATGGCGATCGCCCAACATTCATGAAGATACGGCAACCGGAGATATCTTCAAGACCCAAGGAAAAGAGAAGTACGGCGGCGAGGCCCTATTGCCAGAGCACAAGGTCTGGTTCTTTCATCTGGCTCGTATTTGCAATCATTGCACCTACCCCGGCTGTCTCGGCTCATGTCCGCGCGGCGCAATCTACA
>JAJDEE010000073.1 GCA_029259975.1 Planctomycetota bacterium | reverse complement strand
GGCGAAGGCTTCGTTGAGTTCGATCACCCCAATATCGGCCAATTCGACTCCGGCGCGCTTGAGGGCTTTTTTTGTTGCGGGGACCGGGCCGGTGCCCATCACCGACGGGTCGACGCCAGCGACGGCGGTCGCGCGAATGCGCACCAGCGGTTTTAACCCCAACGCTTTGGCTTTTTCTTCGCTCATCACGAGCAGCGCCGCCGCACCGTCGTTCAGCGGCGAGCTGTTGCCTGCCGTGACGGTACCGATGCCCGGCATAAATGCTGGCTTCAACACAGCGAGTGCTTCGAGTTTCGAGTCGGCGCGGATGCACTGATCGTTCGCCACTAGCGTGCGCTCGCCTGCTTCGTCGCGCCCCCAGACGGGAATAATCTCGTCGGTAAAATCGCCTGCTGCGGTGGCTTTTGCTGCCTTCTGGTGGCTAGCGAGTGCAAAGCCGTCTTGGTCTTCGCGGCTAATTCCTTGCGACTGGGCCAGAAATTCTGCTGTGAATCCCATGTGCAGTGCGCCTTTGCTCGTCACATGAAATAGCTTCGGATTAAAATCGACGCCCGCATCCATTGGAATGTGGTGCATGTGCTCCAAGCCGCCGACGATTTGCACATCTTCGCCACCGGCCAAAATCGAATGGCTCGCCTGATTGATCGCCTGCAAGCTGCTGCCGCAGAGGCGGTTGATCGTCGCGCCGGCGGTGCTGCTGGGTAGCCCCGACATGAGCGACACGATCCGAGCGACATTAAAACCCTGTTCTTTTTGCTGCTGCGTGTTGCCAAGCACGACGTCTTCGACTTCGGCGGGGTCGATGCCGGTGCGCTCAATAAGTCCGCGAATCACCGCGACGGCCAAGTCGTCGGAGCGCACGTCGCGAAAGACGCCCTTCTCGGGATGCGAGCGGCCAATCGGCGTACGGCAACAATCAACAACAACGGCAGATTTCATAGCAAGTGCCTGCAGGGTCAAAATAATGGATATTGTTTTTCTGCCCGCGGATAGCGCGGATGAGACGCGGATGTTCACCGGAAGTTTTTTATCCGCGTCTTATCCGCGTAATCCGCGGGCACATTATTCTCAGTCGTAAAATTTCTTGTCGGCTTTGGCGAGTTCCAAGAGCATTGTCGTCGGTGTGTAGCGCTCGCCCAGTTCGGCATACGGTTTGAGTTTTTCGACAATTGCTGCTGGTCCAATCGTATCGGCCCAACAAAATAGTCCGCCACGGAACGGTGGGAAACCGATGCCGTAAATCAAACCAAGATCAACGTCGCGCACATCGGTGACGATGCCGTCTTCGAGCAACCGGGTGGCTTCGAGCAACATCGGCAGGAAGAGCCGATCGGCCAGGTCCTCTGCTTTTTGGCCGCTGGCGGACTGCGGATTTTGGACGGTGGACTGAACGATCTTGTCGACTTCGTCGCTGGGTTGTGGCTTCTGTCGGCCTTTTTTGTCGGTCACATAGTCGAAAAATCCTTTGCCGTTTTTCTTGCCACGGCGATCGGCGTCGAGCATCAAGGGCAGGATCTTCGAAGGCACGACGCGATCGGGAAACGCGGCAGACATCACCTTGCCGGCATGGACTGCGATGTCGAGACCAACCGTGTCGTACAACGTAATCGGTCCCATCGGCATACCGAATTTCGTTGCCGCGCGGTCGACTGCCTTGATCGAAGCTCCTGCTTCGAGCAGCAGCAGCGCCTCGTTCATGTAGGGCAGCAACACTCGATTGACGAGAAAACCTGGCCCATCGCCGACGACAATCGGCGACTTTTTAATCGATTTAGCATAGGCGACAGCAGTCGCTATGGTTTCGTCGCTCGTCTTTTCGCCGCGAATTACCTCGACCAGTGGCATTTTGCGGACGGGATTGAAAAAATGCAACCCGCAGAAACGGTCGGGATGTTTTAAGTCTTTGGCGAGTTCGGTAATCGGAATCGTTGAGGTGTTGGAGCAAAGAATCGCCTGTTTGCCGAGTTTCGGTTCGAGCCGCGCGTAAAGCTCGCGTTTGGCGTCGGCGTTTTCGTAGATCGCTTCGATGACGATGTCCGAGGCAGCTAACTCTTCGTCACTCGTGGTACCATTCACCAGCGGCGTGCATTCGAGCGCTCGCTTGATGTCGGGACCGCGCGTTTTTTTATTGAAGCTCACTTCGCTGATAATTCCTTGCACGCCGCGCATAACCGCCTCGAACGTTATGTCGCCCAAGGCGACTGGTATCCGTCGTTTCACGTTCGCCGCAGCGATGCCCTGCCCCATGATGCCGGCGCCAAGCACCGTTGCCGATTTGATTTCTAGCGGCGTCACGTTGCTGGCTGCCTCCGCTGGTTTGTAGGGTTTCTTGTTGCGGTCGCCCAAGAAAAAGACGTTCAGCAGTGCGCGATTGATGGTCGAGCCAAAGAGCGGCACGAAATTTTCGGCTTCGAGCTGGCAGGCGGCTTCGATGTCTAGCCCTGCCGCGCCCAGCAACACTTCGAGCGCTGCGAGCGGCGCGGGGTAATGCCCTTTGGTTTTGCCCTGGATAAAGGCGCTGGCCGTCGCGCCAAGGAAACCAAGTTCGATTTCGCTGATTGAGATCGGCCCAGACCAACGTTTGCGGTTCTCAAGGTAGTCACCCGTCTGTTGCTCTGAGCGAATCATCGCGATCGCCGCTTCGAGCAATCGGGCGGGCGGCGCAACTTCGGCCAAACCCATCGCCAGCGCGGCTTCGGCACCAATCGACTCGCCGCTGGTGATCAACTCGACCGCGTTACTAAGCCCCACGATACGGGGCGTGCGGGCAGTGCCGCCCCAGCCGGGGAAGAGGCCCAGCTTGACTTCAGGAAAAGCAAAGCTGGTGGCATCGTAGCGGGCCATCAGTCGGCAATCGCACCAAATCGACAGCTCCGCACCGCCGCCCACGCAAACGCCATCGATGGCCGCCACAGTCACGTAAGGGCACTTCGACAGTCGGCCAAAAAGCTGCTGACCCCGACGGGAGATCGCCAACACTTTTTCGTCAGGCTGATCGATGTCGGCCACGAATTCGCGCAGGTCGGCGCCGGCAATAAAAATACCCGGCTTGGTCGAACGAAAAACGAGTCCCGCCAGGTCGTCACGCTTGTCGAGCGCGTCGAGGTGCTGCTCTAGGTCGTCGAGTACCGACCGCGACAAAATATTGGCCCCTTTTTCAGGGTCGTTAATCGTGAGGACCGCGATGTCGGCCTCGGGAAATTCGAGCGTGAGAATCGAATGGTCAGCCATCAGTGTTCGCCGTGACAATATGCTAGAGGGGTAGACCCACGTCGGGCCGAATTAGTATGCTCCATTCTATGGAAATCAAGCACTCTAGCACAGACGAAACACAACAGGCGGGCGGCGGCAACGGAGGCTGGATCTTTCCCGCTTTTTTAGCCGTGGTGCTACTGCTCGTGTTTGGGTTCACCCGCTGGGCGCCCAACGAAATCCCAGCGCGCCGAGCAGGATCTACGGCAGATTGGTCGCCCTCGCCGCAGCCTACCGGCGAGACGGTCGAGCTGACGATCGA
>JAJDEE010000072.1 GCA_029259975.1 Planctomycetota bacterium | reverse complement strand
TTCTATATTTTCCAAAATTTGTGGGGGGGGGGGGGGGGGGCCCGCCCCCGGGCCCCCGACTGTGCGAAGCTTACGGGGCTTGCGATGGCTAGAGCAAAGAGGGCGAATACGGGCGTGAGTTTTAGCATTGGTTTTCCGGATTTTGTTTGTCTGTGAGGGAAAGGCGCTTTCGCTCGATCCACCAGTCTCCTAGTGGTATCGGCTGGTACGTCTATCTTCGTCAGCCGAAGCTCCAATTGAGTGTGAGCAACAGTACAAAAGCGGCAAAATCCGGGAACCATTGTATCTGCTGCTCATCGCGTCTGAGTTGCTCCAGACACACCGTGGGCTGAAGCAAGGCCCGTCTGCAGTCGCTGCTGGAACTGATTTGCGTCGGTGTAGCCTTCGATGACGTCCAAAATCTTGTTGTTTTGTCCCACCAGCACGGTGGTTGGATACCACTTGACGTGTAGATTTTGAACGAGTTTGGCGTGAGAGTATCGTCCAGCCTGAACGGTCTCGAACGAGTCAGAGACCAGGTTTTTCACTCGTGGAAGACGCAAGACCTGCGATTTCATCTTCTCGCAATAGTGGCAGTTGGGCATCGACACAAAAACTAAAATAGGCCGATTGCTTTTCTGAGCGGCAGTCCACGCGGCTGGGTAAGTGCGGTGCTGAAACAACGACCGTGGCTGGACAACCGAAAGAATAGACACGAGTGGAGGCTTTGTAGCGGGCAGAAGACTGACCGAATCTGCCGCAAGAGCAGGGGTCTGACCTAGTACCATCATTGCGACACTCAATTGTGCCACCTGTGCGATAATCCTTCTCATGCCTCGTCCTCCTTACATGTTTTCTGTTCCCATATGTTCCGTTTTTCTGCTTACAAAGAGTGATATCGGCTCGAGTACTAGCACAAGGCGGGAAGAATCCTCCGCCAAAGCAGATTCGGCACAACGTCCGAAGTCTCGCCGTCCGACAACAAGAACCTTGCCGTCACAACCCAACCCAGAAAACCACACATTCGCCATGCGATTTGGAATGAGAGCCAGCGTTTAGAATCAACGGGCTTTGCCGCCGTTTTAGCTTCTGGTATTTTCAGGGGGATTTGTGTTGTGTGCCTTTCACACGAACTGACAAAAATCCGCTATTTCCCTGCATATGTTCGCTAACCAACCAGTACCAAAACACGAACTGCTCGCCTGCTCGGTTAGCTTACTCCTCCTCTCGCTGCTGTGGGGATGTAACAACACGGCAGCCCCTCCAGATCCAGCTGCGGCAACAGTCAATACATCCGCTGCTCTCCCGGGTAGCCTGCCGGCTGAGGAGTTGTTGGAGAACATGCATGGCGTCTATCGCAATGCCAAGTCGTATACCGACAATGCTACGGTCGTTTTTTATGCCGTTCTGCGTACCACGGGTGGCGAATTCGTTACGCCTTTTACACGTAGCTCAGTAGCGTTCGAGCGGCCCAACAAGCTGCATGTTACGTATCAGAAGAACATTTCTAGCCCGCAAGAAGAACGCTACGAAGTGGTTTCGAATGGCGTCACCGTGCGTTCGGCTGCGGATGAACTCCCGCTTCAAATTCACGAGGCAATTGCTCCGTTAGCGTTGTCGGCAGAAAATTTCCTTCCTGAACCTGAACTACGTAGTAAGGTGTTAGAGAATGCGATCGAAAACACGTTGCCTCAATTAGCATTACTGCTTGTCGGCGATGCTGAACAAACTATTTTCTCCGGCGAACTGCAGGCACACACACTAGTCGATGCCGAGTTAGATGGCAAAACGTACCATCGTCTAGCACTGCCAAGTCCAGCAGGAAGCCGTGTGCTGTGGATTGACCAAGATCGATTTTTTTTACGTAGGATGGAAATTCCTATTGATGACCAAAAGGATCTATTCAATGCACGCAATCAGTATTCGAAAATCGCGGTTTGGATCGACTTTGAAGGAGTCATGGTCGATCCAGAAATCGAGTCCGCTACTTTTGATCTCGCCATCCCGGAAAACGCGCGACGTGTGCGCCGGTTCATCCCGCCTCCGCCAGCCGGACCAGCGGACCTTTTGGGCAAACGTGTTGGGGCGTTTTCCTTTACCACACTCGAAGGCGAAACAGTCACGCCCGATACACTTGCAGGAAAAGTAATAGCCCTGGATTTCTGGTCGACGAATTGCCCGCCTTGTAAAACGCAGACTCCCATAATGAACGAGGTTTATGAGCACTTTAAGGACTCGGAAGACGTGGCCTTTTTGGCCGTTAGCACCGACAAAGGCTTCGTGGCCAACGAGGTGGTTGCGAAAACGTTGTTAAGCTGGGGCGGTGAAATGCCAATTGTTCGCGATCTGAAATTCACGGGCTACCGGGAATTGAATGTTCGTCAAACGCCTACGTTGGTGTTAATCGATCGTGAGAGCCGGCTGCAAACTCTTCAAATCGGCGCTCATCTAAGATCTGAGCCGGTTATCGACGCAATGAGGCGGCTGGTGGAGGGTGAAGATATCGTGGCTGCAGACCGTGAGAAGCATGCCGAATATGTGGCCAAGTATGAGCAGGCGCTCGACGCTGCGGAGATTGTAGATTCGATCGTTGAAGTTGAGACCACACGTCCCAAAGCCTCGCCTAGAAAACTGCCCGAAAATCTGCAATTGGAGCAGCTTTGGCAAACCTCGGCTGAACAGGTCGAGCGACCCGGCGATATAAAGATTGATGGCAATCACTTGCTCGTGTTGGATGGCGGCGAAGCGATCGTCGAACTTGACATGCCGGGCACAGTCGTCGGACGTCACCCTTTGCCCCAACACGACGAGCATACGAACGGATTTTTGCGCGGCTGGAATAGTGCTAAGGGGGATCGCTGGATTTTGGCTAGTGGCGTCGGCTGGCAGCAGGTCTATGTCTTCGACAACAACTGGGACATGGTTTTGGCGTTTCCAGACCAGCAGCACTCTGGCATTGGCGACGTGCTGTTCGACGATCTGACGGGTTCTGGCACGCCGGTGATGCACGTTGGTTACTGGGGTGGTCTTGGAGTGCAGGGCGGTACGCTTGATGGGCGGCGACTGTGGACGAATCGTATCGTCGATCATGTTCTTCAGTTGGGTGTTGGACCTTCGGCACCTGGAGATAAATCGGCAGTAGCCAGCGGTGGACGAATCGCTTGGTGCAGCAGCACGCGCGGCACTCTTTTGCAACTTGGCGCTGATGGCAAGGCGATACGCGAGCTCTATGTCGAGGGGCAGGCCTTACAGTATTTTGCATCTCAACCCAACGGCGAAAACCACTGTGGTTTGTCCGTAGGCAAGATCGGCCATTATACGTCGGTTGGGTTTGATTCGTCGGGCTTGGTCACCTGGGAATATCCGTTACCACAGGGCGAGTATGCCGAGCAATTGCCTCGTATTCAAAGCGTCGTCATGCCTAACGGAGAAAAGGCTTGGCTAGTGGTCGCGGCAGACGGCTCTATTCACTGGCTGAGCGTGACAGGCGAATTGATCGATCGTTTCGACTACGGCGAAATCTTAACTGGCGTGGTGATGCAGTCCCTTGGCGACCAGGCACTGCTGTTTGTCGCGACGACCGAGAATTTATCGGCTTGGCAGATAAATCCACCCTCTCAGCCAGCCACAGAGACTGAATAGCCAGCGAGGCGTAGCTCGCCGGCTATTTTGAGGTTTTCGAGCAAGCTGTAGCCGGTTTTTGGCCAACCGTGAAATCGATTTTCGATCCTCAGTCCGCGTAATCGTTACGAACGAAACACGTGGAATGCGCAAGGTGTGCGGGGTCGGCAATTTGTCGAATACGCGTCAAGCTTTTCGTTAATGCGCGTCGATACGCAATCATATCCAATGGAGCGTTAGCCGCTCGCAGCGGATACAGCGTTCAGTAATCGCCTCGGCACTCACCAACTAGTAGTGCGAGCGAGACGCCTGACCAACGCTGAGCGGCAACAGTGTTTCCCCCACCCCCTTAAAGGAGCCTCCCCCATGAAAAATCACCTTCTATTATCGACGCTGGGCCTCAGTGTCGTCCTCGCTCTGAGCTGTACGTCGAACGCCAATGCGTTCTTCGGAATGTTTGGTGGCTGTGGAGCCGAGCCTAGCTGTGGTTGTGCCGACGCTTGCGAGCCTTCCTGCGGTTGCGCCGACGCTTGCGA
>JAJDEE010000071.1 GCA_029259975.1 Planctomycetota bacterium | reverse complement strand
TAATTCGTCATTCGGCTCCCGTCGCTTACGCTCGGGGTTCGTCATTCGTCATTTACCCCAACAAACTTTCCTCCACCAGGATTACACCGCGCGTATGGCCTCCCCCAGTTCTAAAACCGCCGTCGCTGCCGCCATCGTCGGCAACGCACTTGTGATGGTCGCCAAGTTTGTCGCGTTTTTGTTCACCGGCTCGGGAGCGATGCTCTCCGAAGCGATTCACACGTTGGCCGACTTGCTCAACCAAATCTTGCTGATGGTCGGCATCGTTCGTTCAACGCGCGACGCTGACGACACCTACGAGTACGGCTATCAGTCAGAGCGTTACGTCTGGGCACTCATTTCGGCCGTCGGTATCTTTTTCTTGGGTTGCGGCGTCACTGTCTACCACGGCATCCAGACGCTGCTGCATCCACACGAACTCAAGGATCTCAGCTGGGCGATCGGCGTGCTAATTTTTTCGTTCCTGCTCGAAGGAGCAGTTTTCATGATCGCTTTGCGCGCCGCTAAGCAGCAAGCTGGTGAACGTCCGTTGCTGCATTTTTTGCGTTATGAAGCCGACCCGGCGGTCGTCGCGGTCGTACTGGAAGATTTTGTGGCTTGCATCGGCATTTTGGTCGCGATGGGTGCGATTTTACTCGCCAAGCTGACCGGTAATCTGTACTGGGACGCGATCGGCTCACTAACGATCGGCGGGCTGCTGGGGGCGATAGCTATCTGGCTAATCGCCCGCAATTCGCAACTGCTCGTCGGGGCAAGCATTCCCGAACCGATCCGCCAGCAAGTGCGCCGCATCATCGAAGCCGACCCGGCCGTCGAAGAGATCGTCGACCTCAAAACGCGCATCCTCGACACCGACACCTACCGCATCAAAGCCGATGTAAAATTCGACGGCGGTGCCCTCGCCGACAAACTCCGCCCACAAATGCGCGAATCATACGAGCAAATAACGTCCCTCGAAGAATTCGAAAAGTTCACCCACGAGTTCGCCGAAGACATCGTCGAGCTACTGGCCGAAGAAATCGACATCATCGAACGCCGCATCCGCGAAAGCGTCCCGCAAGCGAAGCATTTGGATTTGGAAGCGGAGTAGGTTTAGTCCGCGGATCGACGCGGATGAACGCAGATAGGCCCGGAGTTTGCGAATTATCTTTTCGTGACCGTCGTGTCGTTGTGGTTTATTTCCTGCCCACCCTCCGGCCAAAAATAGCATTCGCTTTTCCAATCCCCATCGTCGATAATCGAGGCTGCGAACTGTTCTTTGACAACCGGGTAAACGACACGACCCACCGCCTGCTGGGGGTTTTGGCATGATGGCTAGGTCTGTGTCTTGGCGGGCTTTTTCGCTCCGCGTCGATCCGCAAGATTCGCGTTCCTCCGCGTCCTATTCTGTTGTACCTGCCAACGACTTTTGCGACCCCCTTTCCAAAACTCTCAGGAGGATTTCATGCTTGTTTTTCCGTGCTTTCCGTCATCTGCACCGAAGGGTTTTGACACACTTTGCAGGCCGGAGTTCGCAAAACTATTGCCGTTTCGTTCAACATTCATTGGGCAAACCTCTGGAATTACAGGCCGAAACGAAATGGACCGGTGAAAAACCATCGGAGTTTTGCGAATAAAAACGCGTTTTGTGCGTAAGGCGCAAAAGTGCAAAACTGCCGCTCGCGACTTGGCGGCGCGCACGCTAGCACCGCGTCTGGTACCGATTATACCGATTCTGCCGAACATTCTCTCAACCCAGACTTTGCCGGTTGCCGATCACTATCATTGGGAACACTCACCCGCCGTGGTCTGCTAGGGCTGCCGCGTTTATCTTCCAGAGGGGGAATTCGATGATCCGCAGGATCTTTTTGTCGGGCTGTTGCGCAATCGCTTTTGTTTGCTGTGCCACTCAAGCCGAGACGGCCCATGCTCAGCAAGCTTACGGTCGGGCGTGGGGCTCTTCATACAACACGCAAGACTGGGACCGCTTTTACCACTATCCGTACGTGTACTACCCTCAGAATTTCTGGGGCAACGAATACTACCGCAGTGCCGATAGCCTGTACCACCGTTATCCGCCCGAGATGCGGATACCGGTCTACAACAAAAAATGGCACAACTATTATCCGAACCGCCGCCGCTATCACAGCGGACATCACTTTGTGCTAGATGTGTTTTGATGTGTAGTGTTGTGCGAATCCGCAAGCGTTTGCGCCGTCGGCAACGACGAACAAAGCGTCTAATCGCTCGCCATCAATCACCACAAGCGAGCCGATAGAAAATATCGGTAGCGCGCTCGAGCTGTTCGATCTCGATCCACTCGTCGTCGGTATGCGCTTGGTCGATCGAGCCGGGGCCAAACACAACGGTCGGAATCCCGGCTGCGGCGAGCGCCCACGCGTCGGTGCCGTAAGGCACGCCAATCAGTCGGCTCGAAAGACCCAGCGAGCCGACTGTCGCGGCGATCTGTTCGGCCCAGTCGCGGTTGACGGTGTCCTCTAAGCCAACGCTGGGGTTTGTTGGCGGATCGTGTTCGATTTTGGCTTCGCAGCTCGGAGTATGGGCAGTCACGTACTCAACAAGTTCTTGGTAAGCACCCTCGGGCGTTTCTCCTGGCACGAGCCGACGGTCGATATCGATCACCGCATGGTCTGGCACCGTGTTGACACCCGAGCCGCCTTGGATCGTACTGACGCAAACGGTCGGCCGACCACAAAGCAGGTGCGCTGTTCGCTGACAAAGCACCTCGGCATGAAACTGCTCGATGGCCGCCACCACGTGAACCATCGCCGAAATAGCGTTGCAGCCTTGTTCGGGACGCGAACTATGAGCCGCCCTGCCATGAGTATGGCATCGCCAGCGGACACTGCCCTTGTGAGCCACTACCACGTTCAGCAGCGTCGGCTCGGCAACGATCGCTCGCTCTGGTCGCAGTTCGCGTAACTCGGCCAGCGACAACGGCCCGCTGAGGTTCTCCGCCTCGGCGGTTGCCTCGTCTTCTGCCCCCCAAAGACGGCAAAGAGCTTTCACACCGGTAAAGCCGCACTCCTCGTTGATCGTAAATGCCAGTACAACCGTCTGTTGCAAAGTAGCCCCTTCCGCCACAACCCGCGTTAGAGCCGCGAGCATCGCCGACATGCCCCCTTTGATGTCACAGGCCCCTCGCCCCCAAATTCGCCCGTCTGACTCGTTAGCGGCAAAGGGGTCGATTTTCATGCCCTCCACGCCGACCGTATCCTGATGAACCTCCCACAAAACGGGCCTCCTCTGGCCTGCTGCCCCCGAAGCACGGCAAACCACCACAAAGTTGTCTCGACCTGGATGAACCTCCTGTCGAAGCCAGGGACAACCAAGATTTTGAAAAAAATCTTGTAAAAATTCGGTAATCCGCGACTCGTCGCTGGCGGTAGCTTGGCTGCTCGAAAAAGCAGGATTTACACTCGGAATCCTCACCAGCTTTTGCAATAAGTCCTTTACTGGTAGAGGCATACGAATATCCATCTCTGATAGAAATCTGACGGCGTGGCAGCACAACCTGATTGACCCTCAAAAACAAACCTAAAAATTAACGGTTTTCTGACAGCTTTCCTAGCCTAGGTATTTGCAAAAACGTCCGCTCGTCGTTATGATCGGGTGTGCGTGGCCAGTCCATGCATTGTTACCCTCTGTGGGTCGCTGCCCCACCCA
>JAJDEE010000008.1 GCA_029259975.1 Planctomycetota bacterium | reverse complement strand
CGTCGACATTGCAACCGCCAAGTCGGCGATGGTGGCGTCTTCGGTTTCGCCGCTGCGGTGGCTCGTGACGCTGCTGTAGTTGTTGCGGTGGGCGAGGTCGATCGCGTCGATCGTTTCGGTCAGTGTACCGATTTGGTTGACTTTGATGAGGATGCTGTTAGCGATGTCCTCGTCAATGCCGCGCTGTAGACGCTCGACATTGGTGACGAACAGGTCGTCGCCGACAAGCTGGCACTTGTCGCCGATCTTTTCGGTCATCTGCTTCCAGCCGTCCCAGTCGTCTTCGTCGCAACCATCTTCGATCGAGCAGATCGGGTATTTGTCGACCCAACTGGCGAGCAAATCGACCATGCCGGTCGAATCGAGTTCTTTGCCGTCGATCTTGTAGACCTTTTTGTCGCTGTCATAAAACTCGCTGGCAGCTGCATCCATTGCAAAAAACACTTGCTCGCCCGGCTTGTAGCCCGCTTTTTCGATCGCCGTGAGAATAATACCAAACGCGTCGGCATTCGCGCCCAGGTTGGGAGCAAAACCACCTTCGTCGCCGACCGAGGTATTGAGGCCTTTGTCGCTGAGCACTTTCTTCAGGTTGTGGAAAATCTCGCAACCACAACGTAAGGCTTCGCTGAAGCTCTCGAAGCCCAACGGCATGACCATGAACTCTTGAATGTCAACCGAGTTGTCGGCGTGTTCGCCGCCGTTGAGGATATTCATCATCGGGGCGGGCAGCAGCCGAGCGTTCGAACCGCCGAGATAACGATACAGCGGCAACTCGCAAAAACGGGCCGCCGCTTGGGCAGTCGCGAGCGAGACGCCAAGAATCGCGTTGGCACCGAGCGTCTTCTTGTTCGGAGTGCCATCAAGATCGAGCATCCGCTGATCAACGGCGATTTGGTCGAGTCCGTCCATGCCGATCAGCTCGTCGGCGATTTTTTCGTTGATGTTCGCGACCGCCTGCAGAACGCCCTTGCCCATGTAGGCGTCACCGCCGTCGCGGAGTTCGAGAGCTTCGTGAACGCCAGTGCTAGCACCGCTAGGGACGGCTGCCGTGCCGGTGGTGCCATCTGCCAAGGTGACATCGACCTCGACGGTGGGGTTGCCGCGGCTGTCCAAAATCTGTCGGCCATGAATATCTACGATTGTGCTCATACTACCCGTATCCTTGTATGTAGAGTTGGTTAATTACTCTGATTAAGCCCCTCATTATTGAGCGAGATGCCTCTGGTGTCGACCCTTGGTGTCGACCCTGTGCTTTAATCACCAAAGCACAAGGCCCAATGATCATTGAGTATTGGATTTCAGGCGTGAAAATCCGTACAGACAAGGGTTCGGGGCATCGGGTAAGATTGCACTCTAACTTGAAGATCAGCGATTTTGTGACAGTTCAATGTACAAGGAGTTTTGGCGTGCTGAAAAATACTGGTGATTTAGTGGATTTGAACCTCAACGGCGATTCTACGGGCACTTCAAAGTCGTTGGACGTCGAACAGGCAGTCCGCGAACGTTACAGTCCTGCAGCCGAGGCGGCTGAGCCTGCACTGTGCTGTCCGGTGGACTACGATCCGCAGTATCTCAAAATCATCCCCGCAGAGATTATCGAGCGAGACTACGGCTGTGGCGATCCCTCGAAGCATGTCGCCGCTGGCGAAACGGTCCTCGACCTGGGCAGCGGCGGTGGCAAAATTTGCTACATCGCGGCACAGATTGTCGGCAAGGCCGGCAAGGTAATCGGTGTCGACCGAAACGACGACATGCTTGCGCTCGCTCGCAAGTACCAGCCCGAAATCGCCAGCAAGCTCGGCTATGCCAATACCGAGTTTCGCAAAGGCAGTATCCAAGATCTCGCGCTCAACCTGGAAACTTTCGAGGCCTACCTTGCCGATGATCCCGTCACGTCGAGCAGCGACTGGCTGCGAGCCGAGGCCAAAGCCGAACAGCTGCGCGAGAGCGAGCCGTTGGTCGAAGACGATTCGGTCGATGTGGTTGTCTCGAATTGTGTGTTGAATTTGGTCAGCAACGCCGATCGTCAGCAGCTGTTTAGCGAGATTTTTCGCGTACTCAATCGGGGCGGTCGGGCAGTCATCAGCGACATTGTTTGCGACGAGCCGGTGCCGCAGCACTTGCAGGACGACCCGAACCTTTGGAGCGGCTGTGTCAGCGGAGCATTCGGCGAAGACGAATTTTTGCAAGCGTTTGCCGAAGCCGGCTTTTACGGCATCGAGATCCTCAGCCGCCAAGAAGAAGCGTGGGCCACGGTCGAAGGTATCGAGTTTCGCAGCCTGACCGTCCGCGCTTACAAAGGCAAAGAGGGCGCGTGCCACGATCAAAAACAGGCCGTCATCTATAACGGCCCCTGGTCGAAAGTGATGGACGACGATGGTCACACGCTTTATCGTGGTAAGCGAATGGCCGTTTGCGGCAAAACGTTCGAAATCTACTCACACGAGCCATACGCTTCACAAATCACCCCCGTTCCCCCCAGCGAGGCTGTGCCTGTGGACGAGGCAACTGAATACGATTGCCACCGCAACGTGGTACGTCATGCCCGCGAAACGAAGGGCCAGGACTACGATGCCACACAGCTCCCCGGCAGCGATTGCTGCGGTGGTGAAGGGTGTTGCTGAAAAAGGAAGTTGGAATTCGCGAATCACGCCCGTAGGATAGGCTTCTAGCCTGTCAGGTCAGAGTGCGAGACGGACAGGCTGGAAGCCTATCCTACGTTTCCCCCAACGCCTTGCCGGAGACCCGTTCACCCATGCGCCCCCGCCTTCGATGTTTGACCTTGCTGACTTCCGTGTTATTGGTCGTTTTTCAGACCGACGTTATTTTCGCCAAAGAAGGTTCTGGCATGAAAGCGGGTTACGTCTCGCTGTTCAACGGCAAGAATCTTGACAATTGGGTTAGACGTGGCGGTGAAGCCACGTACAAAATAGAAGGCGACACGATCGTCGGCACTTCGACACTCAATACGTCAAACACGTTTCTCTGCACCAAACGCGAGTATGCCGATTTCGTTATGGAGGTCGAGCTGAAAGTTGACGATGGTCTGAATTCCGGCATCCAAATTCGTAGCCATTGCCACGACAAACCCATCAGCGTCGAAATCGAGAACGAAAAGGGCGAAACCGTCAACAAAACAATTCCCGCTGGTCGAGTCCATGGTTATCAAGTCGAAATTGATCCCAGCGACCGCGCTTTTTCCGGCGGCATTTATGACGAAGCACGCCGAGGCTGGTTGCAAAAACCTGATGGCGAAGAAAGCAAAACTGCCCGCAAGGCATTCAAGCGTGGCGAATGGAACAAGTACCGTATCGAGGCCACCGGCTCATCTATCAAAACGTGGATCAATGGGGTGTCCATTTCCAACCTAACCGACAACATGGACGCTGCCGGACTCATTGCCCTACAAGTTCACGGTATTGGCGACCACAAGGAGCTTGATGGCACACGGGTCCGCTGGCGCAAAATTCACATCAAGGAAATGACGAAGCCCTAGGTGAACCTCAAGTGTAAGCCTCGGAAGAAAGCCTGTATGAACTCCCGTCCCTTACGGTCGGGGTTCGCGCTGTTTTTTTAGACCCGACGCAACTTGGTCACCCGTCCGCGCTGAACCCACTCGGCAACAAAAATCGTCGACCCACCAGTCTTTTTGGCCGTCACGATCGCCGGTGTCGCCAGCGCTACAGCGGAACCTGCGGCGGCGGCCCCAATAACTTGATGCTGTAAAATATTGACGTCGTGAGTATTTTTCCGTCTGCTTCGTCATTGCAACTCCCTTGTTATCGAAATGTTGCTGGGCTGACTGCCCGCGAGACTAGAGCCGCAGTGTAGCAGGATCAATGCCCGATGACCAAATTCCAATAGCCAATGACCCATCAAATCGGGGTTTCCAATCACAACACTGGTCATTGGGGCTTGCTCATTGGTCATTCTTTGTAAAACTGCATGGTGCCATTGTAGACGTGCGGGCAACCTATTTCACTATTCTAAGCTTATTTCGGAATTGCGAAGACACCAAATGCCAACCCCCAAAAACGTACTCGGCACCGAGCTGCAATCTTGTTCGATGGACCCGCTGACCGGTTTTTATCGCGATGGTTGCTGTCGCACGGGGCGCGAGGACATAGGGATTCACACCGTTTGCATTCAAGCAACGGCCGAGTTTCTTGATTTTTCCCGTGATGTCGGCAACGATCTCAGCACGCCGATCCCGATGTACGAGTTTCCTGGCGTGAAGCCGGGCGAGCGTTGGTGCCTGTGCGCCCAACGCTGGCAACAGGCATTCGAAGCCGGTGTGGCTCCGCCAGTCGTGCTGGAAGCGACACATATCTCGACGATCGAGTTCGCCGACCTCGAAGACTTGCAGGCGCATGCGGTGGAAACGACGAATGACGAATGACGAGCCTACGCCCAAAGCCTTCAAGCCGATAAATAACATCGCGTACGCGGCAGTAACAACCAGCAAGTAACAACAGCTGGTTCACAAACCGATCGGACCAGTACCAGCGATTATCCGGCATCCTGCTGGCAAACACAAGTGAAATTACACGGGCAGCTTGAGAGAATCGGGGCAGGGGCGTAGAATCTGGGTTCGCCTTGCGTTGCGTGGCAACGCGGTTGAAATGCCTCAACTCCGACCCCCGACCTCTCCCTTCATGAGCGAATTGCACGACGAGTGTGGTGTTGCGGCCATCTACCATTTAGATATTGGGCATCTGCCGGATGGCGCTATCAGCCCGCTTTGCACCTCGCAAGGCCCTGAGGAAATCTCGCGGTTGATGCCGCGGATGCTGCTCGACATTCAAAACCGTGGCCAGCTCTCGGCGGGGATGACGAGTTTTAATCCCGACCGACAACAGTTGATCGACACCCATCGCAAACTAGGCACGGTCAACGAAGCGTTTCGGCTTAACCATCGCGGCAAGGCCGAAAGCCTGATGCGCGAGTACGCCGGGCGGGCGGCGATTGGGCATGTGCGTT
>JAJDEE010000070.1 GCA_029259975.1 Planctomycetota bacterium | reverse complement strand
GTGTGGTGGTGTTTTCGCCGGTCGCTACCGCGCGCGGCCCGCATTTTTTTCTCCCCGCGCCCGGCGCGCCGGGTGGTTCAGCGACCGGAGAAAAGCCCCCCACCAGCACGGGGCAACCAAAATCATCGCTAATCTGTCCCGCGCATCGTTTCGCAGCTTGGTTCTCTGCCGGTCGCGCTCCGCGTGCCTCTGCGTCTCAGCGGCCTCTGCATTGAATTTTCAGCAGTTGACCGTTAATCATTTTTGACGATTGGTGATGCCACCCGTGACGGCACACCACCCACAGCCTCAATCATCCATTTCACGTGCCTTGGATAGAGCTGATGCAACCAGTCCAGCTGGAACGGAGACGACTCCCAGCCCAATGAGCAACACGATAAAAGTAAAAACTTTCCCGCCGACGGTTACGGGGTACACGTCACCGTAGCCAACGGTCGTAAGTGTTACAATGGCCCACCACAAACTGTGAAACACAGAAGCGAAAGTATCAGGCTGCACATCGTGTTCAAAATAGTAGATTCCGACGGCGGCTAGAAACAAGAGCAATAGTGTCACGAAGAAGTAAAGGACAAGTTCCTCACGCGCAATGATGAAAGCACGGTGGAATCGTTGGATGGCCTTGCTGTATCTTACGAGTTTCAAGACACGAAAAAGACGCAGCATCCGAAATGCACGAAGAGACCGAAGGTCAACACCGGACGCAATATAGAACGGCAGGATCGCAAGCAAGTCAACGACACCGAAGAAGCTGAACACAAAGCCGGTTTTTCGGTCAGCGACGACAACCCGCAAAATGTATTCGATCGTGAAAATTGACACCGTCGCGATTTCGATGAGACGTAGCCAGCGTCGGAGTGTGTCGGAGAGGTTGGGGAGCGTCTCCAATGAGAATGTGACTAGCGAAAGAACGATTAACGCCTGAATCGCAAAGTCGAATAGACGCCCTTGCTTTGTGTCGCTATTTTCGATGATGCGTTTGAGAAATTCCATATCCGTCCACAGTTAGAAAATACAACACCGCGAATTCGTCATTGGGCCGCTTTTTTAGTTGGCGTCATTCGTCATTCCCCAACCGCGCCGGCACCGGTAGCTCGACCGTAAACTGCGTCCCTCTCCCCACCGAGCTTTGCACGCTAATCCGCCCGTCGTGGGCTTCGATGATTTTGGCGGTGGTGGGCAGGCCGAGGCCGGAGCCGCCTGGCTTGGTCGAGAAAAAGGCGTCGAACATTTGGGCCGCCGTGCTTTCGTCCATGCCGATGCCGGTGTCGATCAGGTAGAGCGCCACTTTGTCGCCCGAGGCACTGGTGCGGACGACGAGCTGGCCGCCGTTGGGCATCGCCTGTTTGGCGTTGAGGATCAGATTGAGCAGCGCGCCGCGGAACGCCTCGCGGTCGAGCAGCACGCTCGGCAGGTCGGGGTCGAGGTAGCGGACGATCTCGACGCCTGCCTCGGTTGCCTCGGGCGCGAAAAAATCGAGCGCCTCGTCGATCTCGGCGTTGAGGTCGGTCGGTTGCAGGTGCAGATGTCGCACTTTGGCGTAGTTCAAAAAGTCGTCAAGTAAATCTTGCAGCCGTTGACACTCGCTGTGGACTAAGCCAATTCGCTTGCCGGCGCGGCGCTGTGCGGGCGAAGCATGTTCTTGGGACGACTCGGCCTCGAGGTCTTCGGCCAGCAGTTCCATATTGAGCCGAATCGTGGAGAGCGGATTGCGAATCTCGTGCGCCAGCGCTCCGGCCAACCGCGCAATCTCGGTGTACTGGTCCATCAGCTTTTGGACCGCCTGCGAGGTTTGTTCGGTGCTGGTGGTGGGGGGAGTGTTAGCCATTTACAGGACTGTGGAATATGTGTGGTGATCGAATGTTGGGTGAAAGCGTTACAGTGTTCTAATCGCCATCAAAGCTGGCTGAAAAATACTCAAGAAATCCTAGTTGCCCAAGATAGACGGCGGTTGGTCCCTCGTCACTCAATTCAAGAAAACCAACCTTAGCCGACCAGCGCCAAGAAACACCGTCTTGGCAAAGCTCTAGCTCGATTTCACCATCCCGAACGGTCAGCAGATTCCCATCGACTCCTTCGGCTTTCCCTGCTTGCTTCTCCTCAAGATCAACGCCCAGGATGTCTGCTATTTCGGCTGAAATGAAAACATGGTCGGCACCCGTATCAACTAGGCCGGCAACCAAGATACTTCCTGTTGGACCATGCAGAGTCAACGGAATGCGGGGACGATAGACGACGCCCTCAGGAGTTGTGGAACTTCTAACAACCTCATAACGCAAATAGGGGAATTTCATCGCATCCTAGCGCCTATCAGATGAACATCGATGGGCGGAGCCTTGTCTAAAACAGGCTTGGACTCACCAACAAGTTCGGCAGCCGCTTTTGCCTCAGCGGCAGTGATACCGCTTGCGACAACGCGGGTCATGGCATTATCCCAGGCAATCCATTTGCCAGCCCATTTGCGGGGTACTGTCGGATGTTGTTGCATGGTCTGCTCTCCGCTGGATTTTGCAGGTTATTCGTACGTTTGATTATACTCTGCCGACTACGGCAAAGACCAGCGACGTTAACGAATAGACAGAAGATGCACAAAAAAACGCCCGCAGTCGGCCGAGGCCAAACTACGGGCGTGAACTAATTCTCAAGTGTCACAGCAAACTTACGTCGCTGCGTCAACAGGCTTTTCGTCGGTTAGGCCTAGCTCTTGCATCGCAACTTTGCGGCTGAGCTTGACGCGGTCTTGCTCGTCGACGGCGATGACTTTGACTTTCATCGCGTCGCCTACGCTGCAAATGTCGGCTACGCTGCTGACGTATTCGTTCGACAGCTCGCTGACGTGGCACAGGCCGTCGCGACCGGGGAGGATTTCGACGAACGCGCCGAAGTCTTTGACGCTGGTGACGGTGCCGTCATAGATTTTGCCGACTTGCACGCTGGCAGTCAGGGCATCGACGCGAGCCAGACCGGCTTCGGCGATTTCTTGGTTGGCACCTGCCACGGTGACGGTGCCATCTTCATCGACATCGATCGTGCAGCCAACGTCTTCTTGGATGCCGCGGATCGTCTTGCCGCCAGGTCCGATGAGCAGACCAATCTTCGAGGGATTGATATGCGTGCGGAGCAGACGCGGGGCACTGTCGGCAGTGCTGTCGCGGGGGCGAGGAATCGCTGAGAGCATGTTCCGCAAAATTTCGATGCGTGCTTCTTTCGATTGAGCAAGCGTCGCGCGGATGATCTCTTCGCTGATGCCGTTGATCTTCAGATCGAGCTGGATGCCGGTGATACCGTTTTGCGTACCAGCAATCTTGAAGTCCATGTCACCGAAGTGATCTTCGTTGCCGATGATGTCGGTGAGCAGAACCCACTTTTCGCCTTCTTTGACCAAGCCGACCGAGATACCTGCCACCGGGTTGGTGATCGGCACACCAGCGGCCATCAGGCCGAGCGTCGCACCACAGACCGAAGCCATCGAGCTGGAGCCGTT
>JAJDEE010000069.1 GCA_029259975.1 Planctomycetota bacterium | reverse complement strand
TCCGCATCGTCTCCCAACGCCTCGAACGCCATCGCGTGCGGAAACAACTTTGGTCCATGAAGCTGCTGGCCTACTCCTCGTTCGATGTCAGCTGAAACTAGCAGCGGATATTTGGAGTTCAACTGCAGCTTTGCCAGCGCTGACGGAGTGCGATCGTACTGGCCATTAAAGGCTAGCAAGCCACCAATGGGGCAAACCTTCAGCAGCTCGCCAATACGATCGGCATCTTGCTCGACTTTTCGGACAGGTGGTAGGTTGGAGCCGACACGCACGATCATCAGCTGCGCGAGCTTTTCTCGCAGCGTAGTTGGTGGTGATAATTTGGCTATGGGCTGATTCACGCGTTTTCTTCCGTTGGTTCTGGGTCGTCCGTTTTCATACCAAATTTCGCGTCGAGCGGGATCAGCCAGCAAACGAAAAAACTGGGAATCGTCGCTAGCATGACCCAGATAAAAAAGTGTTGATAGCCGATCAGCTCTTGCAGCCAACCGCTCATCATTCCGGGCAGCATCATGCCGAGCGCCATAAATCCGGTGCAGATCGCGTAGTGGGCAGTCTGATGTTCGCCTTGGGCAATATAGAGCATGTACAGCATATAGGCGGTGAAGCCGAAGCCGTAGCCAAACTGCTCGACAGCGACCGCTAAATTCACAACCAAATAGCTTTCCGGTTGCACCTGCGATAAGAATAAATAGACGGCGTTGGGGAGATTGATTGCCAACACCATCCACCCTAGCCAAAATTTCAAACCCTGCTTTGCCGCGAACAGCCCGCCGAGGATGCCGCCGACCGTAAGCATCACGACGCCAATCGTTCCGTAAACAAAGCCGACCTCGGTCGTGGTCAGTCCCAGCCCACCGCTCTGCCGACTATCGAGCAAGAAGGGCGCTGCCATCTTTGCGAGTTGCGCTTCAGAAAACCGATAGATGAGCAAAAACGCCAGCACGGTCAGCATGTGGGGCCGGCGAAAGAAGCTGGCAAATGTCGAGAGAAATTCCTGAAAAACCTGAGCGAAGCCAGTGTTCTTCATTTCGCTGACGGCGATTGTCTGTTCGGGTCTCGGCAGAGCGAAGACATGATAGGCCGCAAAGGCGAGGAACAATCCGGCTAGCAAATAACAGACTGTTACCCACGCGAGGCGCGTATTCCCAGAGCGTGCCGTAAACACGGTCGTGGCTGCTTGAGATAGTTTGCGATCGAGTTGAACAAGCACCGCCATAGGGAAACCGCTGTTTTTCTCAGTAGCCGAGAAGCGATCTCCTTCGATGATGCGAATATCGTTACTGCCAGAGGTCTTCTGCAGGTTAACGACGACTTCTGTGTCGGTAGCGACTGTTTGGCTAATTCCTAGATAAATAACGCCGATGTTGCCGGTCAGATTATCAAGTGGGGGCGGTGGCTCGCTTGCACCGAAGCGTGTGTGGATGAAGTTTTCTAGCGAAGACAGCCAAGCGGATTTTTCGCTGTTCTTGACAGTCGCGGCGCTCGTTTCTGCTTCGTAAAAATCATGAGCGACATTCCATTTTTGCACTTCTTGGCGAAGTGCTCGAACCTCCTCAGCATCGCGAGGCTGAACGCCTATTTGTAGCGAGTTGGGCAAAGCAATCAGTTGCATGCTGTCTTGCTTTTGAAAGTCCGTTTCGTCTGGGTGAAACTCAGCAACTGCAGTGATGTCTGGCGTCGCTAGCACGTGCAGCTCAAGGTCGGCAAGCCCCGTTTGGCTTTCCAGTAGCCCCGCCACCATCACCAGCACCCCTTGACCAACGATCATTGAAAGGCGGTAAAAAGTATTTCGGATGCCGACGAACCATGTTTGATCGTGCGGAGACATTGCGATCATATAAAAACCGTCTGCGGCAATGTCATGGGTTGCAGAGCTAAAAGCAAGCAACCAAAGAAACAGGAGCGTGTATTGCAAAAAACTGCTCGTGGGGATCGTCAACGCAACGCCAGCCAAGCCTGCCCCGATAAGCAACTGCATCGTAACGATCCACCATCGCTTGCTGCGCAGCACGTCTACAAGCGGGCTCCAGAAGGGTTTGATTACCCACGGCAGGTAGAGCCAACTCGTGTAGAGGGCGAGTTTGGTGTTCGAGACGCCAAGACTTTTGTACATGATGACCGAGACAATCATCACCATCACATACGGCAGCCCTTCGGCAAAATAAAGCGAAGGGATCCAGGCCCAATGGTTACGCGAACTTTGTGGGGACTTCGGGATTGGCATCGCGCTTAGGCTATGGGTTTTGTGGTTGATAGTAGGGGCTGGGAAATCGAAACGATCGGCTATTTCAAAGCAAGAACTTTCATTGGCCCTTCTACGCCAGTGCGGCTAACTGCCGAGACGGCCACCCGCTTTGGAAAATCGGAAGTGTCGTCTGCACTGATGTTGCAAGTGCTGACGTTGCCTGGGTGGATTTCGAGGTGCCAGCCCTCGTCGGTTAAGGTTCTCACTACCCACAGCCAAGGTTCTTTGCCGAGGGGCAAATTAACGAATAAAGTTTTTTGGCCGGCTGTACTTTTGATTCGCAAAATGGGTTTTGCTGGCCGAGATTTTCCAAGCCAGCGCGAGGCGGGAACCAGCGCGGGCTTGCTGTAGAGGCCGTCTCGTAGCGCTGCCGAAATGCCTCGACTGTCGTCCATGAGCGCTTTCATGCTGAAATGGACATTGCCTGTTGCGCCGGGATTTTTGCGGGTGAGCGAAATCTGCTGCGTGATCTCCGTTGGAGACCAGTTGCCATTTTCTTTGCTGGCTACACGCGAAGTAAAATTTCCTGGCCACAAGTGACGCCGTTGTTGATTTTGCTCGTGCCACCATTGCATCAGTATGGGATAGCTTTGGCCAGGGCTTTCGATTTTCCAGTAGAGTTGTGGTGTGAGATAATCGACCCAACCTTTATTCCACCATTTCTTTGCATCGGCATAAAGCGAAGCATAGGCGTCGAAGCCTTTCACTTGTGGTGGATACCCGGGACGCCAAATGCCAAAGGGGCTGATACCGAATTTCACCCACGGTTTCGCTTGATGTATTTCTTGCGATAGACGGTGCATGAGCTGATCGACATTTTGTCGACGCCAATCGTCGCGTTCGAGAGTGTTGCCTGCCGCTTGTGCCTGTTGCCAGCTGTGGTCATCGGGGAATGGCACCAACTTTTTGTTTTCGTCTCTGATCTGAT
>JAJDEE010000068.1 GCA_029259975.1 Planctomycetota bacterium | reverse complement strand
TGCAATACTTGGTTGATACTGGCGTATTGCTGCGACTGTTCGACGAGGGAGATTCGGAGCATTCAGCGATTCTCCAACTCTTGACGTTACTTCGCCGCGAAGGTCACAGCTTGGCGATCTGTCCGCAAAACATCGCTGAGTTCTGGAATGTGTCGACTCGGCCAACTTCTGCGCGAGGCGGTTATGGGCAATCTGCTCAGGCAACGGAACGTCGAGTTCAGTACATCGAACGCCTAGGCACTATTCTGCCCAAGACGCCCGAAGTTTATCATGCATGGCGAAAGTTAGCAAAGGAGTATGGACTAATCGGAGTTGCGGTACACGACGCACGTATCGTTGCAATGATGAAGGTGGCAGGAATCCAAACCCTCATCACGCTCAATGCAAAAGATTTCAAACGGTATCAAGTGATTGAGACAGTAACTCCTCTAGATCTTCTTGAGCAACTTCCAGAGAACAATACAGGGCAGTAGACGCGTATTCACCTCTACCCAAACAGCTCCGTCACCACCTCGCCGCCATCGACAAGCTTAATCGGTCGGCCCAGGCGGCTCATGTTTTCGGTGTCGGCGTCGATGTCGAGGGTGTGGTAGATCGTGCGGAAGAGATCGTTGACCGTAACGGGGCGGTCGGTCACCTCGGTGCCGGCGGCGTTGGTTTGGCCAATGACTTGGCCGCCGCGCACTCCACCACCAGCGACGACTGCATTGAACGCTTTGGGATAGTGGTCGCGACCCGCGCGTGGGTTGACTCGCGGTGTGCGACCAAACTCGCCCATCCAAACGACGAGCGTATTGTCTAACAGGCCGCGATTTTTGAGATCTTTCACCAGCATCGCCATGGGCTGGTCGATCTGGCCAGCTAGGTTGGCGGTGCGACTAAAAACGTCTTGGTGCGTGTCCCAACCGTTCGAGACAACTTCGACAAACGTCACGCCATGCTCGACCAACCGGCGGGCCATTTGGCAGCCCGAAGCGAAATTGCCTTCGCCGTACGCTTCGCGCAGTGTGCTCGGTTCCTGATCGAGATCGAAGGCCTTCATGCTGGGGCTGAGGATCATTTCGGCAGCGCGCTCGGTCAACTTGCGATGGTCGTCGACAACCTGCGCGCCAGCGCCAGCAGCGAAATCCGATTGGAGCGATTCGAGCAACCCCAGCCGACGATGATAACGGTCGACACTGGTTCTCAGCTTGGTATTCTGTGGCATCCGCTCGGCTGCGTTCAACACCAGCGGGTCGTAGTCAACACCCAAGAATCCACCGCTGCCCGAGTTGGGCAGCCGACCGCCGATACGGACGTAGCTGGGCAGCTGGTTGGCGGCGTCGCCGATTTGGTGGGCAACGTTCGAGCCAAGCGTGGGGAATTTGACACCGCCCATCGGCAAATAGCCGTGATGCAAAAGGTAGGTTGCTCGCTGATGATTGCCCTCTTTGCTGGTCATCGAGCGAATGACCGCTAGCTCGTCCATCACCTTAGCGCAGTGCGGCAGATGCTCGGCAATTTGAATGCCCGCAACATTGGTGCCGATCGCCTTGGTCTCGCCGCCGTGAGCATGGTCGGGCTTGGGGCTAAAGGTCTCAAACTGCGAAGGTCCACCCTGCATCCAAAGCAAGATACAAGCCATCCCGCGAGAACGCAGTTCGTCAGCCGAAGCACTAATCACATCGGTCCAATTACACGCACCGGCAGCCAAGCCCGTGGCGGTAAGTTGGCGAAGAAAGTCGCGTCGCCCGACAACATGACCTTGTTTTAGGGCGATGTTCGTATGATGTTGGAGTGGTGGCATGGGTGGCCTCATGGGTTGTGCCGGGCGAGACGCCGCCGCTGGCTTGTGTTTCTGCAATCATCAATCGGTATGTTCAAACTTCAGGTGTAAGGCGAGCGGCAGATAGGTTTTTACCCGTAGGATAGGCTTCCAGCCTGTCGGTCAAAACACCACGGACAGGCTGGAAGCCTATCCTACGGTAAATTCTCATTTGCCGTTCGCCAAACTCCATGCGACGCTTCCTTACGGGCGCGGTTCGGTAAAAAGGTGGCTTGGTGAAATGTATCTCATTTTCGGTATTGAAACTCTGCTGAGTTAATTAGCGCCCAGAGCAAGTCTTCAAACGCTTCGTTCCGCCTGGGCACTTGCTCGCAATACGTCAGCGCCAGTACGAGTTCATCGTCGTGAGGCTCGCGGCTTAGGCAACGTAAGTATAACTCGACGATCAGCGATTCGTCGTCGTCAATCTCGCGGAGCAAATGAGCTAATAAATTGGTCTTGCTAGGTTGGACGTAGCGATTGACCTCTGAGGAATTCATCAGCGCGAGCGATTGAGGTATTGTAGCGGCGATGTCATCGCGAGAATTGCTGGGGTCGAAGCCGAATAGTTCGGCGAATTTGTCGCGTGGGAGCGATCGCCGCTGAGGGTTCATCGCGCGGCTGCCCGACAAATTTCTGCCGGGTTCGTCGACATTTAACGCGGTCAGTAGGGCATTAAAGAGCTGGTCGCTCCGTAACCGCTGCGGCACGTTGGCAACGAATGGCTCGTCGGACGATTTGCGGCGGGGACGGGCTTCGCGCTGGTACGCCTCGGTCTGGCAGATGGCTGCTAGCAGCCACTTGAGATCGTAGCCGCTAGCGCGGAACTTGCTGGCTAGTATTTTGACAGCTGTGGGCGCGTTCGCCTCGCGGTCGGGGCCAATATCGTCAACCGACGAATAAAAACCTTCGCCGACCAACTCTGTCCAGAGGCGATTGACCACCGCGATCGCAAACCATTCGTCGTTGGTCAGCCACTGGGCCAACTGCTCGCGGCGCTCGGCATCGCGGGCACCTGCCCGTAGACTGGCGCTGGTGAGAAAGAACTTAGGCTGCATCACTTTGCCTGCCACCTCGGGGTGTTCCAAATCGGGCATGCGGTGTTCTGCCTGAGGACGGCGGTCGTTGTTTTGACGTTTGGTATTCTTGCGGCGGTAACGATCGTTGCTGTAGACCTCGAAGCTGCGTTTGGTCACACCACGCACAGGACGAACCGCGACGCGGGGGAAAAAAGAGGCGAGTTCGTGGAACTGTTCGCGTTTCCAGCGGTCGTAGGGATGATCGTGGCACTGGGCACATTGAATCTGAATGCCAAGAAAAATCCGCGACACCTCGGCGGTCGTTCCTTCGGTGCGACCATTCTGCGCCATGATGATCGCAGCGTGTCCATTTTCTTTGACATCACCGCGGGCGGTGATGAACTCTGTTGCAATTTGATCCCAGCCGACACCCTCGTTGAGCTGCTCGGTAAGATCGGCAACCATGGCCACTGCGGCGATTCGGGCACGGTCTTCCTGCGATCGAAAAAAGACGACGTCACGCCAATAACGAGCCCAGTTCTGCCCGTAGTGCGGATCGTCGAGTAGCTTCAACACTAATCGCTCACGCTTGTCCTCGGACGGGTCAAGTAAAAAAGCAATCACAGCCTCGGGCGTAGGAATGTCGCCGACGAGGTCGAGGGTGACGCGTCGCAAAAAAGTTGCGTCGTCGGTGCGCGGCGCTAGGGCGACGTTATCGTTAAAAACATCTTTGGCAAGCGTCTGATCAACGCGTTTGGCAACACTCGCCGCAGTAGGGCTGGCAGCGGCGGAAGAAGCCAACGAGAGTGCGAGGTAAACCGCTACACTGGCGAAAATTCGTAGTGGCATTGAAGACTCCCATCGCGAGACTGTTTCTACCTTCTGAAACCAGCGTATCATGCCGGCCTACTGAAGATACAACCCCGATCGGGCTACCAAGTTTCGCATAGCCCGTAGGACAGGCTTCCAGCCTGTCAGTGCTTCATGACGGACAGGCTAGAAGCCTGTCCTACGGATCAAATATCGTAGTATAGGCAAAACTCATAGGGATGCGGTCTCAGAGCCAGTGCGTCGACTTCATTCTGTTTTTTGTAGGAGATCCAGGTGTTGATCACGTCCTGGGTGAAGACGTCGCCACGGAGGAGGAATTCGTGATCGGCGGCTAACGCGTCGAGCGCGGCACCGAGAGAGCCGGGCGTTGTGGGGACTTGGGCCAGCTCTTCGGGCTGCATATCGTAGATATCTTTGTCAAGCGGATCGCCGGGATGAATCTTGTTTTGGATGCCGTCGAGCGCTGCCATCATCAGCGCCGAGAAGGCGAGATAGGGATTTGCGCTCGGATCGGGGCAGCGAAATTCGATCCGTTTGGCCTTGGGGTTGGCGCTGTACATCGGGATTCGACAAGCCGCCGAGCGGTTGCGCTGCGAGTACGCCAAGTTGACGGGCGCCTCGTAGCCAGGGACCAGCCGTTTGTAGCTGTTGGTTGTTGGGTTGGTGAACGCCAAAATAGCGGGGGCATGTGCCAAGATACCGCCGATGGCGTGGATCGCTTCATCGCTCAACCCGGCGTAACCGCCACCGGCGAAGAGCGGATGATCGCCCTTCCACAAAGAAATATGAATGTGCATACCTGAGCCGTTGTCGTTAAAGATCGGCTTGGGCATGAAGGTAGCTGTCCGATTATGTTGGTCGGCTACGTTTTTGACGATGTATTTGAACAAGCACATGTCGTCGCCCATGTGGACCAGATCGCCATACTTCAGGTCGATTTCTGACTGACCTGCGGTCGCAACTTCGTGGTGTTGGGCTTCGACGTCTAGGCCACAGTCGATCATCGTCTGCATCATCTCGTTACGCAGGTCCATGAGCTGATCGGCAGGCGCGCATGGGAAGTAGCCTTCTTTGTGACGCAATTTGTGCCCGAGGTTCGAGCCTGCACCCCGTCGACGATAATTGGTGCCGCGATTCCACTGGGCTTCGGAGCTGTCGAGATAATAAAAACCTTTGTTCGGCGTTTGGTCGAAGCGGACATCGTCGAAGACAAAAAATTCGGCTTCGGGGCCAATGTAACACGTGTCGGCAATGCCGGTGCTTTTCAGATAATTGACTGCCTTGCGTGCGACATTGCGCGGGTCGCGTGTGTAGTCTTCGCGGGTGATCGGATCCTGGATATTGCAAATCATGCAGAGCGTTGGCAACTCGGTAAAAGGATCGAGGAATGCCGTCTCGGGCTGCGGGACCAACAGCATGTCGCTCTCGTTGATCGCCTGCCAACCGCGGATGCTGGATCCGTCGAAACCAAGCCCATCGTCGAACACCTCTTCGTCGAGTTTACCGACCGGGATGGTGAAGTGCTGCCACAAGCCCGGGAAATCCATGAAGCGTAGATCGACGGCTTTTACGTCGCGCTCGCGGCACAGCGCTAATACATCTTGTGGGCTCATTTTTTCGCCTTTTTCTGGAGCTGAAGCGTTGATTTGGCGCTGCAAAACCACAAGCGATGGGGCGTTACTTGCGGTTTAGCGGCGTGAATTTCCTTCTACCAACCTACAAAAGAAACCCCCTCTTCGCCAGCAGGCCAAGAGGGGGTTGTTGGGGTCAAATTTCTAAAGTAGCTAGCTAACCCTACGAGCGTAGTGTTGCTAGGATCTCTCCGACCACCTTGTAGGGGTCGGCGTTCGACGCGGGGCGACGATCTTCCAGGTAGCCTTTCCAATCGTTCTGAACGGTGCCAATCGGGATGCGGATCGACGCACCGCGATCGCTGACACCGTAGCTGAACTGGTCGATCGACTGCGTCTCGTGCAGGCCGGTCAGCCGTTGGTCGTTGTCCGAACCGTAGGAGGCGATGTGGGCATCGTGGCGGCCGCGGAACTTTTCGCAGATGCCTTTGATCAAGTCCTCGCCACCCTTGTCGCGGATGTCGGTGGTGGAGAAGTTGGTGTGCATGCCGCTGCCGTTCCAGTCGCCCTTGATGGGCTTCGGATGCAGCTCGATGGTCACACCGTACTGCTCGGCACCGCGGTGCAACAAGTAACGCGAAATCCACAGATCGTCGCAGGTGCTTTTGGCGCCTTTGCCGAACAGTTGATATTCCCATTGGCCCTTCATGACTTCGGCATTGATGCCTGTAATGCTGAGTCCTGCTTCCAGGCAAGTATCGAGGTGGTCTTCGACGATGTCGCGACCAACGCAGTTGTCGATTCCGACCGAGCAGTAGTAGGGACCCTGTGGCCCAGGGTAGCCCTCTGGCGGAAATCCTAGCGGCTTCACGCCTTGCATGATGGTGTACTCTTGCTCAAAGCCGAGCCAGAGATCAGTATCGTCTTCAAAGGAACCACGCCCGTTAGACGCGTGGACCGAACCATTGGCATTCAAAACCTCGCACAATACGAGCGAGGCATTGTTGCGTTGGGGATCAAGAACCATTTTAACAGGATTGAGCAAGCAGTCGGACGAGCTACCCTCAGCTTGTTCTGTACTGCTGCCATCGAAGGACCACTCGGGACAATCTTCGACACTTGCAGGCTCACTGCCGACGACCTTGGTCTTGCTGCGAAGGCTCGGTTCAGGCGTGTAACCATCCAACCAAATGTACTCTAACTTGTAGCTCATCTAACACTTACTCCAAATCTACTTTTTAATACGGGGGTCGAAATGGCCGGGGGGTCGAAATGACCGTGTCCTCTGTCCTCTGTCCTCTCATGGCTTTCTTGGCTGTCGCGCAAACCTCATAATAATGGGATTGCACCGCTAACGCTAGGCTCTGAGGGCAATCTTGATGCCATTTTTTGGTCTGCCTATTGAGATTACTCGTAAGTGCTGGATAGGCTATGATTTAACGTGAATCAGTGGTGTTCAAGAGGCCACGACGAGCGAACAAAATTGCTAACTCGCAATGCAGGCCTTGCTGCATTGTTGGGCATCTCGTAACAATTAAATGTCTGTGCATGTCACAAGCCCTGGAATTTGCCAGACCCCGTAGCCCTATCTCTAAAACCAAATTGGCATGTCCGACTCCGCAGCTTCCCAACCGCCATTCAAGCTGAAGTTCATGCCGACAGCTGCGACATTCAAGCTGCTGGAGCCGCTTGGCGTCGGCACCGTTGGCACCGTCTACCGCGCCGAAAGTCCCGACATCGATCACCCCGTGGCTGTTAAGCTTTTGCACCCAACGATCTCGCACGACCCGAACATCGTGGATCGATTTCAGCGCGAAATCACGATCATGCAGCGGCTCAACCATCCTCACATTGTTCGCAACTATGGCGGCGGTCTAATGGATGGCCAGTTCTTTTATGCGATGCAACTGCTCGATAGCGGCTCATTGAAAGACCGTATCCAAGAACACGGCCCTCTGCCCTGGACGCAAGCAGCCGCTTTTTCTGCACAGATCGCCTCTGCGCTGCAGCATGCACACAACCATGGCATCATCCATCGCGACTTAAAAGCAAGCAATCTGTTTTTCGACGATCACGGCCGAATTGTCCTTGGCGATTTTGGCATCGCTCGCGATACGCACGAAGCCGACGTAACGGGTGACGGAATCACCGTTGGTACCTATGCGTACATGTCTCCCGAGCAAATTTGCGCTGATAAAGATATTTCTGGCAAAGCCGATCTGTACTCGCTCGGCTGCGCAATGGTCGAAATGCTCACTGGCAAACCACCATTTCAAGGAGTGAACTTTGCTCAGATCTGGGATCAGCATCTCCATAAAAAACCACCCGGCTTACGCGAGCAGGGAGTCGATTGCCCAGTGTGGCTAGAAGAGCTGATCATGCAATTGCTCGAGAAAAATCCTGAAGGCCGCCCCTTCAACGCGCGTGCGGTGCAAGGCGTGATCAAAGAGCACCTGATCGATGAGTTTGGACCTGACCTCGAACAACTGACACAAAACTTGCCTCCGCTGGAAGAACCGCCTCAGCAAGGAGGTGTCAGCTGGGCGCGTCTTTTCATCGGACTGCTGGTCATCGGCGGAATAATTGCCACGGTAATTCTGATGGACCTGTGAACAGAGAGTTTTGTTTGGCTAATAATTCTTTGCCAGATGCTCATCCAGCGACTTGAGGACTTCGTACTCTTCTAAAACAGCTGCGCGCGATTCTTCATTCATGAAGCCCAGTTCGACCAGCAGCTTCCCTAGTGGCGGGCCACTCCGCATCCAAGCAGTGCGTATCTGCACACATTGCTCCTCAGAAATGAATCCTTCGCGTAGCAGTACCTCAAGAAAGTCTTCACTATTCTTCTCAGCGACATTGTAATAATGCAATGCTCGGTAGTCTGCGAGACCACCCAAATCAACGAGAAGGAGTGGAATAAACGTTCTTCGCCGGCGCTGCTCGGCAAGTGCTTTCAGTATCTGATGTGCAGACAAAATTCTGTTCTGCACTAAATACTCACCAAATTGCATGATCCTGTTCCGACCAGTCAAAAAAGCTGACGCCCATTCGGCACGTTGCCAAAATGTCTTAGTGAGAGTATCGGATTCGTAGAGGATTCCTGATCTTGAGGATTGCCACAAAATGCTAGCTAGAGCTTATCCACCACCCCTTTTTTGTCGCGTAATAGGGCTTCGTACGATTATACGGACTCCAGGCCCCGCGTAGGGTAGCTTTCACCCAGGAAAATCGAACGGTTTACCACTAGCAAATTTCGTGTTCGGCACTGGGCTTAACCGTAGCGTGCTTCGATCGCAACGCCAAGAATGCAGGCACAAGCACCGTACGGACGATAAAAGTGTCGAGCAAAATGCCGAACGAGAGCGCGAAGCCAAGCTCGACCATGCCGTTCATTTGAGCCGTAAGCATCGAAACGAACGTGCCGGCCATGATCACGCCGCAACTGGTGATAATGCCTCCGGTTTGCACTAATGCCCGATGGAGGCCTTCGCGAGCTCCGTGTTGTCGCTGTTCTTCGAGCACGCGGCTGACGAGGTAGATGTTGTAGTCTTGGCCGACGGCAACCAAAATGACAAACAAAAACAGTGGCACTTTCCAGTCGAGTCCCACATAAGCCTCTCCGCGTAGGGCATGGAACACCAATTCAGCAACCCCCATCGTCACCAAGTAGCTAAAAATCACCGTTGCAATCAGATAACAACTGATGAGCGGTTGGCGTAGCAACGCGAGGATGACTAGCAATACGGCGCTCGCAACCAAAATTTGAATGCGTCTGCGATCGGCAGTTGTCACCTGTTCCAAATCGCGAATGCCGGCCGTCGGACCGATAAGCTCAAACGTTGCGCGGTACCACCAGGAGTCGACATCTTGGCACAACGCTTTCAAGGTTTGCTCAACAGCATTGCAGGTCTGCACGGCAGAGTCAGAAAAAGGTTCTTCCGAGAGGATCAGCATTAGCCGTGTAACTTTGCCTGCGAGGTCCCCTTTTTGTGAAACGAAAGCTGCTTTGGTGAGCGGGCTCCCTTTGACGGCCAGCGTTTGTAGACCTTTGCTGGAAAAAACACTCACAGCGCCAGGAGGATCACCCATGGG
>JAJDEE010000067.1 GCA_029259975.1 Planctomycetota bacterium | reverse complement strand
TGTGGGATGTCGTTCCAACTGCGGTACTGAATGTCTCGCTTGATGGGGACGACTTTTGGGTTGCCTGGCTCGTATTTGCCGGTGGAAATCTGCCGGCGCAATGCGTTGAGGTATGTCCGCTTGAAATGACGGAGCGACTCGGGACCTGTTTGGCGGAGACTGTTGTATTTTGACTTTTCGGCGATAACGTTTGCGTTGCCTTTGGGTTCGATGCGTGGAAGCTCCAGCTCGTCGCCGAGCATCGCCGCCAGCTCGTCGAGCGAGACTTCGACCTCCATCAGATGCCCTGCGCCGGGTTCGCTGCCAGCTTTGCCGCTGCCCTCCGGCCCGTCTCCCGGCTTGCCCACGACATCGCCCTCTTCGCCATCGCCTTGTCCCACGCCGCCCGAGCCATTCTTGCCAAACCGAAATCGCGGCACGTCGAGCTTTGGCACGGGGATGCTAACGGCGTCCTTGCCGCGACGACCGATCATCTCGCCATGCGTGATGTACTTGCGCAGATTTTCTCGAATCCGTCCCCGGACGATTTGCTTAAACCGGCGTTGATCGCGTTCGATTTCCATAGGTTTCAATTTGTGTTTGATTTATTGCCCGCGAATGACGCGGATAAGACGCAGATCTTTCCGTATCTGCGTTTTATCCGCGTCATCCGCGGGAAAACTTTTCGTTAGTTACTTTCCTTCGTATCGCCGCGAGCGAAAATACTGGCGACGAAGTTCAGCACGTCGGTGGCGCTTTCGTCGTCGTAGCCGTGGTCGCGGATGAGGCGGCCTTTGACGACGTCGATTTTCTTTTGTGTCTCTTCGTCGATCACATTCGAGACGAGACTGGTGAGCTTGATCGAATCTTTTTGATCTTCAAACAGTTTAAGCTCGAGCGCTTTGTTGAGACGCTCGTTCGTGCGGTAATCAAACTTCTTGCCATCGATCGACAGCGCGCCGATGTAGTTCATGATCTCGCGGCGGAAATCGTCTTTGCGGCTTTCAGGGATGTCGATCTTGTCTTCGATCGAGCGCATCAGACGCTCGTCGGGTTCCTCGTACTGGCCGGTAAATGGGTTCTTGACTTTTTCTCGCTGCGTGTAGGCTTTGACGCTGTCGATGTAGTTGCCGCAGAGGCGAGAGAGAGCGTCTTCGTCGGCGGCGATCGCCCGTTGGACTTCGAGCTTGACGATGTTTTCGTACTCTTCTTTGACTACGCCGAGTAGCTCGCGGTACTCTTGCTTCAGTTCTTCGTTATTGATAAGGCTGTGATGCTTGAGGCCGTTTTCTAGTTCATTCATGACCATAAATGGGTTGATCGAACTCGATTCGGGGTGGGCGACCAGGGCGTTGGAGATTTTGTCTTGCACGTAACGTGGCGAGATACCAATCAGCCCTTCATTCGTCGCATGCTCGCGCAATTCCGAAATGTTTTCTTCGGTAAAACCGGGCAGGCTCTTACCGTTGTAAAGCTTGAGTTTTTGCAAACGCGAGAGTCCGGCGTGCTTGGGTTCTTCGAGCCGTGTGAGTAGCGCCCACATCGCGGCCATTTCGATCGTGTGCGGCGCGATGTGCTTGCCGACGACCGTTTTGTTGTTGTAGTCCTTTTCGTAGATGCGAATTTCGTGTTCGAGCGTCGTGACGTAGGGAATGTCGATCTTGACGGTACGATCGCGCAGGGCCTCCATGAACTCGTTATCTTGTAAACGGCGATACTCGGGTTCATTGGTGTGCCCAAGAATCACTTCGTCGATATCGGTCTGGGCAAATTTTTTCGGCTTGATGCAGTGCTCCTGGCTGGCGCCGAGCAGATCGTAGAGAAACGCTACGTCGAGCTTCAGCACTTCGACGAATTCGATGATGCCGCGATTAGCAACGTTGAATTCGCCATCAAAGTTAAACGCGCGCGGATCGCTGTCGCTGCCGTATTCGGCGATCTTGCGATAGTTGATGTCGCCGGTCAGCTCGGTGGCGTCTTGGTTTTTCTCGTCTTTGGGTTGGAAGGTGCCGATGCCGACACGATCTTTTTCGCTGAGTATCACCCGGCGGATGCGGATGTCTTGGACAACGCGGGTCCAATCGCCGTCGTATTTTTTAAGCCGTTCTTGATACATGAAACGGCAGTAGGGATCCAATTCGCCACGAATACGCACTAGAAAATCGTCGGGACCACGGTTTTCGTTGAGCCGAGCGGTGACCTCGGCGCGGAATCGTTCGGGGATAAGGTGCAACGGTTCCTCGTTCATCGGGCACCAGTCGATCTTTTCGGGATCCCCTTTGCCAGAATCGTGGTCCTCGACCCAACCGAGGGTGTAGAGGGCACCTTCGTCCTTGGCGGAGTAGGTTTCTAGGCCTTGCTTGAGCAGGCGAGCGATTGTGCTTTTGCTGCTGCCGACAGGGCCGTGGAGCAAGAGCACGCGTTTTTCGATACCGTACTCACAGGCGGCACTTTTGAGTGCGTTGACAAGCTTGTGGAGTGGATCGCGGAGACCGAACACAGCGTCGCGACCGCCGTGGTCGGGGTCGTCGAAAAAGTTGTAATGATGCTCTTTCTCGCGACCTTTGTTGATGACCTCGACCCCGTAGCCGAGAATCATGTCGTAGATACGTTGGTACGCAGTGCGCGTGACCCGCGGATTTTCACGAACGATGTCGAGATATTCTTCAAAAGTGCCGATCCAGTTCTTGCGGCGAAACTGCGATCGGTCTTGTCGATTGGAAACTAGCGAAATAATTTCGTTGCCGGCAGTCATGGCCTGTTCTCCTTGGTGTGGATGAACTGAGTGCTTTAACGGCACGATTGTCGAGGGCAAAGCACTAGAATTATTTTCTGGTTTGCTGGTTAGTCAATGCTGCTGTGTTCCTTCAGTGTTCTCTTGATTCTTGCGCAAAACTATCTGCGATTCCTGGATCTCTCACCTCACCTCACCTCACATCCAACCAGTTGCAGCGCCTCCTTGCGCAATCACCGCAGCGTTGCGACTGTTCGTAGGATGCTTTCTAGTCGGGAGAAGCTCGTCGATTCGACCGACATAGGCTGTCCGGTCGAGGAAAGGCGGAGCTTGATCAGACGGAGGGTCGTCGGATGTCCCCGAAGGGGAGAGAAAGCAACTCACGTCACGATGGCGACAAGTGCCACGCGAGCCAGAGTGCAAACACCTAAGCGAAAGTTGGCAAAGAGCGCTGAGGTCTCGATTGGTTTCCAGCGGCACACTTTTGGTGCGTCGCCTTCGGCCAGCGAACTGCGAAGGCAATTGCCGTCCAGCTCACCACTACTTCTAGTATCAGCACAAAATAAAGTGTAGGCAACATCGAGTCGGCAAAAAGAGCTATCTGGGGGCAGTGATTGTGGTAGCCCGAAAGCTTTCGACGTAAGTGCTTATTTATGCAAGTTTTAGTGCGATAGTAAAGTATACGCCAGCATTTTGGATACGGTGAAAACCGCTGGAAATTTAAGACAGCAAGCTCATTGAACTGCCTGGACATTCTGCGAAATTATCGAAATTACTACGCAGGAATCCATCGACAGCCGATCTGCAAGCAGTAGCTTTGGGGGGAATAAGAGGATATTTCGGATAAGTTCAACTTTTCCGAAAGTTGCGACTTGGTGGTGGCCGATACTCAATGTACGTGCTTTTTCTCGGGGGGGCTCCCGAGACGTTGATCGTCGAAGTGTATGTCGATCCACGTCGAAGACCAAGGCAGTAGCTGCGTGATGACGTAGCTGTTGAAGGTCGAGTGATGACTAGCTCCTCAAAAAAGATCTCGCTGAGAATGCGTCAACTCGTCTCTGTGGCGAGCGTAATTTTCGCTATTCAGGCGATTCCTGCTGGAACTGCCAACGCAGCCGATTCTAGTGTGCGTTTTCAGCGGCCAAGTAGTGCCCGAGCGCAGCGGGAACGGGCGAATCAGAATTTCCGGCGGCCTGGAACTCAACGTACAACGAAGTCGCAGGCGGAAGCTGAGCAGGCTCCTGCTCCAAAAGTAGCTCGCGCAAAAAAACCGGCCCAGCAGCAGGTTGCTGTGAGGCGAGTTGCAAAAGCATTGCCAAAACCCAAAACGAAAACCAAAGCCATTAGCAGGCCAAAAGCCAAGACGGTTCGTAAGCAAAGAGTTGTGCGACGCGACCAACAGGTTGAAGTAGCGAGTGGCGGGGCAGTTGGATATTCAGACATGATGGCCGGGTTGCAGCTGGCCTCACATGGTTGCGATGTCTGCGGTGGCGAAGGTTACTGCGAGGCTGGCTGCGGTTGCCCTGAGCCAAGTTGTGCGATCTATGAGCCAGGTTGTGGAATAGGTGAGCCGAGTTGCGGCTGTGGCGAAGCTAGCTGCGGCATTGGTGAACCGGGCTGTGGCTTCAATGAGCCAGGCTGTGGGATTGCTGAGCCAAGTTGCGGAGTTGCCGGTGGCTGCGGAGAGGGCGTTGGCTGCGGCAGCTGTGTGGCTCGCCCTGGCCCCGATTATTGGTGTTTCCCGGTCTGTTTGCCGCGATTCAAGGATTTGTCGGTCTGGAGTGGCGTGCAAGGTTTTCGTGGGCCACGTGATTTTGCTCAGGTTGGCAACAACCAACGAAGCGACTCGAACTTTGGATTTCACGAAGGTGTAAATATCAGTGGTCGTGCCCCGTTCGTCGGTTTACTGTTTCCGCAGTTGAGTTACCAGCTGGGCTACCAAGCGGTGCAGAGCCGCTTGCATGGAACCGCGACTTCGACGGACGATCGTTCGCAACAATTTGTTACGGCGGGATTGTTCCGACGGGTGAATACTGGCATTCAATATGGAGTCGTTTGGGATCTGATGGAAGACGATTTGGACACAGACGTCACCCTACAACAAATTCGAGGCGAAATCAGTCTAAAAAGCCCCCAAGGTCGAGAGGTTGGTTTTTGGTTCACAAGCAGTACAGACGACGACACCTCGCTAGGTGTTGTGTATGAAACCGTTGACCAATATGCGGCTTTCTATCGCTGGAATTTTGGAAATGGCTATGAAAGTCGTCTATGGGGTGGAGCCACTGGTGACAGCGAAGGCCTGTTTGGTGGCGATTTCTATGCTCCGCTCAGCAATCGCTGGTCGTTGCAGACGGGCTTTAACTATCTGATCACCGATGTCGCTGATGGACTGACTGGCGTCAGCCAAGAATCGTGGAACATTGGCATCAATCTCGTCTGGCACTTAGGCAATACGGCTAAGCGTGGTAGCAGAAGCCCGTACCGTCCGATGTTTGCAGTGGCGGACAACGGCTGGATGTTCGTCGATCGGGCACAATAGAAATAGGATAGACGAAGCCCAAATGACGAAAATGCAGTGAGGCAGTACCGTTGCCGAACGGCGGTGGTGGATGAAACGGCGGTAGAATCGCTGTAATTCTCGGTGTAATAGGCTGTTTTTCCCTGGATTGCCCAAATTTACAGAGTTTGGCGCTCCGTCCGACCGATTTTCTCGTTAGACTGGAGCGTTTCTCACCTGCCCGTCAGACCTGATAGGGCGAAATAGACTTTTTTAAGGAGTATCGACCGATGCAGCCATCATCCTTACAACAGGTTGAAGCGAATTGGGAGGACGAAGAGAACAATCGTCACGTTGCTGTTGCCGTAGAATTCACACGCCAGGATAAGGCCGTCGAGATTCAATCGCTCACTCCCAAGCAGGTCACCTTCCTTTGCCCCGAGTCAAACAGTCCGTTGCGAAGCGTCGGCGTTTGGACTGACAAGGGTCGCGAATTGTTGGCCAAGCAACTTCATGCCGCCGGATATTTACCACAGCTCGAAGAAGAAATCGAAGCTTCGCTGGCCGTTTAGACGAGTGGCAGATAGGTTTTTACCCGTAGGATAGGCTTCCAGCCTGTCGGTCAAAGCACCACGGACAGGCTGGACGCCTATCCTACGGTAAATTCTCATTTGCCGTTCGCCTTAGACGAGTGGATGTTGAGGAATTACCGGAATCTCTTCGTGGTTCATTCTTTTTGCGGGCCATGAACGTGTTTTTACGATTTCGCTATCGTCTGGGGAATTTGATCTGAATTGGCTGGCCATGCAGTGGTAACTGCTGAACTTTAAGCTTCTGTCGATTTAGGAGCTTGGTGTTGTCGTTTGCTCCCCATTGGTCGAAAGTTACCGTCACGGTTAGCGGTTTGTTTTTCCGTAGGAGAGTCATTTCGACCGTGTCTCCGGGTTTGTGTTTAGCGATGCGTGTTGTTAGCGATTTGAAATCGGTGAGTTTCTCGCCCTCGAGTTTCGCGATTCGATCGCCAGGCCTGATGCCCGCCTTGTGGGCAGCGCCATTCACGACGACGTCATAGACGCCGACACTGTCTTGGTTTGTGTCATTCTCGTTGCCGTGAATGCCGAGCATGGGGCCGTTGCGGACATCGATTGTCGCGTTGGGCAGTTTTTGCTTGATGGAATTTAGCACTGGGTCAGAAATCTTGGTGCCCTGGATCTCAATGAGTCGCACCTGTGACACATTGCCCAGTAGCTCCAGCCCTAGATCGGTGATCGGGGCGACTCGTACTCTTATTTTCAAGGCATGATGTACATCTGCCAAGAGCCTCATCCCTTCATCTCCGCCCTTCCATTCGTTATCAATTTCAATCTGCAAATTGTGAAGACCACGATCCTGAGAGATGCGTCCGCCAAGCTTCTTGATTGCTTTGATGGCCTCCTGCTCGCGAAAGTTGGCTAACAACCGCGTGGCCATGGTCGACTCGCGGGGCCGATTCGGTAGGTTGGCTAGCTTTTCTAGGGCAGCGAAACGCAAGTCTGCCTCTGACGATTCGGACCATTGCAGCAAAATATTGATCGCGCGCGTCGAACTTTCTAGCGAACCTGCGTTGGCGACGGTAGCGACTGCTAGAATGGCTGGCTTGCCAGCCTGCTCTAGTTGCTGCTGTGCCCGCTGACGAATGTCGTAACTATCGTCGTCGAGCTGGAGCGTCCACTGCTCGATTTTCGCGGGGGGAATGCTTGTGACGATCGGGTCGGATGCAGGCGATTCTGCGAGGAGTTCGCTCGTTGCAAAGCAGGCAAAGAATACGAATAATAGCAGGCCGTGCTTGTGGAAGCGATTTGCGTGCGGAGACATTGCGTCAACCAATTGGGTATTTGTCATTCGTCATTTGCCAACGGCTTATTTGGCTCTATCCTCATTGTACCACTTTTTGCGGTTCGATCGGAGGCAAATTTTTGCCGGACCTCTTAACTCATTGGCTGCCCGTTGTGGCCGCCGACGGCTTCGATTAGGCTCGAATAGATGAAATTTGCACTTTTAGGAACAGACCCAGAAAGCGTTGCTTTGGCCTGCGCGGCAGAGACAGCGGGGCACCAGATTGTTTGGTGTGGCGATGTCGATGCGTCCAGCCCTTTGCTACCAAGCTGGCCGTCGGAAGACTTAGGTGACCTGTGGGAATCTCTTCTCGATAGTCGTACGGCAGATGCGCTGATCGTTGGGCGCGGGCAGGCGGCGGCCAGCTTGCGAGCTGAGCAAGTCAATCTGCTGACCAAAAACGGCGTGGCGGTGCTGACGAGCTTTCCGCTTATCGAGTCGGTGCTTGCCTACTACGAAATTGATATGTCTCGGGGTGAGAGCGGTGCGGTGCTGCAACACTTTAACCCGCTGACCGAGCATCGGACTATCGTCGACCAGTGTGTCGAGTGGATTACCGCTGGGCACCCGCAGTTGGGCCATGTCGAGCAGGTTGTTTGGGAGCGACCGCTGGCCGAGCGGACTCAGGAACAAGTGCTGTGGCATTTTTCACGCGACGTGGAGCTGCTGTCGCTTGCGACCGGAGGGCTTAATCGTTTGGGAGCTTTGGGTTCGCCCGACGAGGCCGCGACGTACGCAGGACTGAGCGTGCAACTGCTGGGGAAAAACGAAGTGCCTGTGCGGTGGCAGGTCGGGCCGGTCGAGCAGGACACTTCCTCGCGTTTGGTGTTGATCGCCCAGCGTGGCAAGTTGACCTTCGAGTTCGACGAAGTGGGTCGTGCTGTGCAACAATCAGTCAGCCAAAAGGGCGAAACGCAGACGAGTGAGATGCAAGAAGTCGACGCGGCATTGCAATCTGTCGAGCGTTTTGTCGAAGCCGTCGAGTCTGGCAACAGCAGCGCCAGCACTTGGCCCCAAGCCCTCGCCGCGATGGAACTCACCGACACGATTGAGATCAGCCTGCGGCGCGGGCGGATGATCGAGGTGCATCAGCAACAACTGACCGAGCAGATGGCGTTCAAAGGCACGATGTCGGCGATCGGGTGCGGTGTGCTGATGTTGCTGCCTCCGCTGTTACTATTCTGTGGTTGGGCGGCAGAGTTGGTTGGTCTGCCGGTGGCAAAGTATTGGCCTCATGCACTACTCGGTTTGCTGGCAATCTTCTTGGGCTTGCAACTGATTCCGAAATTGCTATTCAGGCAAGAGTCAAGCTGATAGTAGGAGTCATCTAGCTGTCAAATTTTAACGGTTAGGCGAAAGATGCGGGCTAAAAGTAGCCGATAGCTTCTGAAGGGTGCTTTTCTGGGCACCGTTTTTTGTGATAGCACTGCACACCCATTGATCGGAAGACAAAACGTGCCGAAGATCGACGCCATAAATCTGCGTGGTCTGCTAGCGGTCTTGCTGCTGAGTTGTTCGGGCTGTGTTTCACAACAGTGGTGCCAGTTGCCTGATGACTTTGTGCATGCGTTCAATCAGACGCAGCTGGGCTGGGAATTGCAGGACGTTTTTCATAGCTGCTCGTCGGGGAGTTGCAGCTGCGAAGAGGGTATCGACAACGACTGCGACCTACGTGTCTACGACGACGTGGTCTGTCTCGAAGAGCCAGCGCCGGTGCGTCGACGACGTATCGAAGTTGGGCCTCCCCCGGTGCGTTACGAACCACCGATGCCTCCAAAGTTTCTGCCGGTGCCGGCCCGAAGTGTTTTTTGAGATTCGAGTCGCCAGCTCCGGAACTCCAGACGCTAGCAGCGCTCGTTAGCAGCGCTCGATGGCTATGCCTCTGGCCACTCACGTGCTTCGCACTTCGCGACTCATTGACAATCTAGGTCGACTGTACGGGCTGAGGGTTGTGAGGCTTAAGCCCGTCGTGAAGGGTGTCCGATTTATTCTGTAATCCCCGGCCTTGGCGTTGTCACCGACGCATCCCGCTTGGCCGGCTCGACATCGGACCTGCACTCAGTGCGCTGCTACCACTTTGGACGACCCGCAATGCTGAACTTGCGCCCTGACACAGCCCTCATCTTGCCCACTTGGGACTGTTTCTCCTCCACCAAGAAAAGGCTGCTATTGCTAGCAATCGTCGGCAGTTTTGCAGCCGTGCTAACAAGCAAAACGCTAGCCAACGATCGGTTTACGCCGATTGTGCGCGCGGTGCGAGATAGCAGCTCAGCGGTGGTAAATATCCAAGGTCAGAAATCGGTCAACCACTCGGCCGAAGGTACGCCAACCCCGCCACGCCAGGTCAATGGCATGGGCACCGGTATCGTGATCGACCAACGCGGCTACATTCTAACCAACCATCATGTTGTTGATGGTGTTCGTCGAATCAATGTAACCTTAAAAACGGGACAAGCCTACATCGCCCAAATCGTCGCACGCGACAAAAAGACCGACTTAGCTATGATCAGGATTCGTGCACCAAAGTCGCTCGAGGTCATTCACATTGGTACGTCCAAAGATCTCATGCCAGGAGAGACCGTGATCGCTGTTGGCAATGCGTTTGGCTATGAAAACACGGTCACGACTGGCATCATCAGCGCGTTGCATCGCAACGTACAGGTAAACGAAACACAGCAGTATCTCGACCTGATCCAAACAGACGCGAGTATCAATCCAGGCAACTCGGGCGGGCCGCTACTGAACATCGATGGCGAGATGATCGGCGTAAACGTTGCGGTTCGGGCCGGTGCCCAGGGCATTGGCTTTGCCATCCCCGTTGACAAGGCGTTGGTAGTTGCTACGCGTATGATGAGCATCGAAAAGCTCGACAACCATTGGCATGGTATGGAGACGCTGTCGCTCGATGGACCTCATGGAGCTGTGACCATTGCCAAAGTCGATCACCAAAGCCCGGCTCAAACAAGTGGTTTGCGACGTGGTGACAAAATCGAACAAGTAGGCAACACACCGATATTGCGATCATTGGATATCGAACGAGCGTTACTTGGACGCCGAACAGGCGAAAGAGTGCCGGTTCGGATTACGCGCGATGGCCAGTCGATGGAACTCGGCCTAGCGGTGGCCAGTCGCAACACACCCGGGCGAACTCGTCCTCAGGCAACAACTCAAACTGCTCAAACTAGCGATTCGCTTCAGCGGGCGACTTGGGAGACGCTTGGTTTGAAGCTAAGGCAAGAACCTTCGTCGTCGATGCGCCGGTTGGGTGTGCCGTATCAGGGCGGCATGCGGGTTGTCTCGGTACGGCCCGAAAGCTCTGCCGCCGAACAGGGCGTGCAGCGAGGTGATATCTTGGTGAAGATGCACCGCTGGTCAATCGCCTCGTCGCGCGACCTGCGTTACATCGTCGATCGCGCCGACAAGCTCGCCCAGAGCAAGTCGGTCAAATTCTACATCGTTCGAGGCGAGGATACATTTTTTGGCCACATGTCGGTCGCCCAGCGCACCA
>JAJDEE010000066.1 GCA_029259975.1 Planctomycetota bacterium | reverse complement strand
AGTCGCTTTGCTGCTGCGCCCAGGCGGCAACTTTTTCAGAGTTGCGAACATCTTCATCTAGCCAACGATACGGTTCCGGCACGTCGATGCCGTGAAAGGTATCGACGTGATCGCCACGTTTCGTGTCGGGATAATTAGTAGCCGTTTCCTTCGCCACCAAGTTGTGCATATGCAAGAGTACCGCCAAGGCTGCCATGAATAGAAAAAAAAGATTTCGCATTACAAACCCCTAGCCCCCGGCTCTGCCGGGGGATTGAACCATCAAAAATGAAATTGAACCGAACCATTCCAAGGCTCGTCATCCCCCGGCAGAGCCGAGGGCTACTTGTCGCCGCGCACCGCGCTCGACGCGTTCGAGCATATCGCGCCGTACTGGAAACAGGTATAGCAGGCACCGTGGTTGAGTGCATAGGGCTGTGTCGCTTCGTTGAGCGAATCGCCCAGGTTGGCATCGGTCGACTCGATCAGAATCGGACAAACGTAGACGCCCTTGTCGGTAATCACGCGCGAATGCTCGCAGACCAGCTGACTCGTATCAAAACCATTCATCATTCGCCGCGTCACGCGCTCGGTCTCGCGGTAGCCTTGCGTTCTCTCCGCCTCGGCGCCAAGTTGTAGCGGCGGCAAGATCTTGAGCCGCGGTCGTTCGTAGCCAGCCAGTTTGAGTGTTGCAACAAATTGGCCAACGACTTGTTGCTCGTCCTCGTCCGACCAAGTGCGCGTTGCGGTAATGATTGGCAGAAAACCAACTGCGACCAACTTTTTCACTCCTTCGATCGCCCGCACAAACGTTCCCTCGCCACGGATTGGATCGTTGGTCTCTGGCGAAAACCCGTCGATCGACACACGAAACTCTAGCGAATACAAACTCGCCGCTTCCGCCGCTCGTAACGTCTCGAGCCATTCGTCTTTCAGCACCGTACCGTTAGTGAGCACCGTCGCTGGCCCGAACTTGAGTGTCTCGACCAAGATAGGCACCATGTCGCGGTTTAAAAAAGGCTCGCCGCCGGTAAAGTAGAATTCCTTCACGCCCAGCGGCGCTGACTCCTCCAAACGCTGCTTCACCTCATCAAGCGTCAGATGACCAAAAGAATCGTTCTTCGGGCTGCAACTAATAAAGCAATGGTGGCAAGTCAAATTGCAAAGCGTCCCCGAAACCTGAAACCATAAATGGTCTAGGTGTGAAAGTTCGACGCTGGGTGGGAGTGTGTCAGGCATCAGGTGTTATCGAGTGAAAGAAAAGAGAACCGCAACGATACAACGATTCTTGCGTTGTGCTCGTTGTGTCGTTGTGGTTAACTCATTGGGTAGTCTGGTTATTTACCGCCGTCGTTTTGTACAAATCCAAATCCTCGCGTTCACCGATGATCGTAAACAGATCGCGAATCTGTTCTAGCCCAATCGACAGCAAAAACTGCGTGTTGCGACCGTAGCTCTTGCTACCGAGGATGTAAAAATTCGGCTCCGGGTTCAGCAAGCTCGCCGGTCCGCAGGACGATTGGTCGAGGCAATCCGCTGAGCCGTTACCAAGCTGTGCCGCCAATTTCATTGGTCCTCCGCTGGCGTAACACTCGTGGACTTGCAGCTCGCTGTAGATTTTATTATCGGGGTGATAGCCAACATTGGCAACAATGCGGTTGAACACAAATTTTCCAGTTTGCCCACCCGCCAACTCCACCTCGAAATCGTCGGTTTCAGCACGATACTCAACAGCAATTATTGTTGTCGCTGCAAAATGCGCCACGCTTGCCCCTTTCCCCGAGACCCCAGCGTCGGCGGCCAAAGCATTGGCACGCACAGCTAACTCGTCACGTGCATCAAGCCGATCGCCCCCGATTCGCCCAATCGGCGCATCGCCCTCGCCACGTGTAATCCAAGTCACCCGCGTCGCCCCGCCCGAAAGCTCAGCAAGCTGCGTAAGCACCGTAGCCGCAGAGTAGCCCGCCCCCACCACCAAAGTATGCTTGTCCAAATATCGCTCTTTGGCTTCGCCCAACACATCTGGCAATCCGTACTCGATTTTGCAAGCAGCCACCGATTCGCCTAGGGCGGGAATGCCCCCCTGCCCTAGCCAATTGTGATTGCCAAACGTACCTGTGCAATCGATGACCACATCGGCATGGGTGTACGATTCCGAACCATCCGCATGGCGTAATAGCAATGTTAACGGCGCCTCACCACGCTGTTCGTCGCCAACGCCTTCTCGTTTCAACCAACCTTGCCGCCCAATAGCCGCTACTTCAGTCTCGCACTGCAAAACACCCGCGACGAGATCACTCTCAGCCAACGGTCGCCAATAGCGTTGATAAAGCTCCGCGCCAGAAAGAAATTCATCTGAGGCAGGAGACAGCCAGCTATCATTCTGAGCTTGCAGCGCCGCAACCCCCAAGGGCGAAGCGTTCATCCCAAACGGTGTAAACAACCGCACCTGCCCCCACGCCAGCACATTCGCCGCTGCCGACTCGCCTCGCTCGAAGAGCTGCACCTGGTAACCCAAATAGCGTGCATAGAGCGCCGCCTCCAGACCAATCGGGCCAGCGCCGAGTATCGCAATACGTAGAGAGTCGTCCATGTGAGATCGTTGATGTGAGATTTAGGATCGGCTTCACAAATCCGAACCGCGCCCGTAAGGAAGCGTTCCGTTGAGCTTGACGCCTGTGGGGACGCTTCCTTTGGGGCGCGGTTCGGTAAAAAAATGTCGCGAACGT
>JAJDEE010000065.1 GCA_029259975.1 Planctomycetota bacterium | reverse complement strand
ACAACAGGCTTGTCCTTAGCTACCACTCGGCTAATGGGCGGAAACGCGGGTCGACAGTTGCCGACATTTCGCGGCAATTCCAGATCCATCGAGCCTGAGGTCTGCCAACAGCTCGTCGCGCTCGCCATGCTCGACGAAGCTGTCAGGAATTCCCAAACGGTGGACACGACTTGTGTTGATGCCAGCGTCGGCGGCAGCTTCGAGAACTGCGCTGCCGAAGCCACCAGCAAGAGCCGCTTCTTCGACGGTGACAACGAAGTTGCACTCGTCGATCGCTTTCAGGATCACCTCGGTATCGAGCGGTTTGAGAAAGCGAGCGTTGACCACGCCGATGTCGAGGCCTTCGTCGCGAAGCTGCGCGGCGGCTTCGACGCAACGCGACAACAACGCTCCGCAAGAAACCAAACAGCCGTCGGTGCCCCAGCTTAAAATTTCGCTCCGTCCGAGTTCCATTGGCGTAGGCCGGCGCTCGATTTCGACTTCAGGAGCCTTCGGGTAGCGGATCGCACAGGGCGAATCATGCTGCAACGCAAAGTCGAGCATCGCCCTCAAGTCTTTAGCGTCGCCGGGTGCCATGACAACCATGTTCGGAAACAGACGCATGTAACCAAAATCAAACACACCGTGATGCGTCGGTCCGTCGGGGCCTGCCAGACCACCGCGGTCGAGCATAAATGTCACAGGCAGGTTTTGTAGGGCAACTTCCTGAAAAATTTGGTCAAACGACCGCTGCAAAAACGTGCTGTAGATGTCGACGATCGGCCGCATGCCGACTTTGGCCTGGCCAGCGGCAAACGCGACCGCATGCGCTTCACAGATGCCCGTGTCGAAAAACCGCTCGGGAAACTCTTCGCGAACTTTTTCGAGCTTATTACCTTGGCACATCGCGGCGGTCATCACCGTCACGCGCGGGTTGTCATGCATTTGCTGTTGAATCGCTTCGGAAGCAACATGCGTGTATGCCCGCGAGCTGCTTTTCTTCATCGTGACGATGCGGTCGCGGCTGCGTTCAAACTGTGGCGGCGCGTGAAACAAGACAGGGTCTTCGCACGCCGGCTTGAAGCCGTGGCCTTTCTCGGTGACAACATGCAGCAGCACCGGCCCTTCGATCTTGCGGACCATCTTTAAGTATTTGCGGAGCAGGCCGATATTGTGCCCATCGATCGGGCCGATGTAGCGCAGGCCCATGTCCTCGAAAATCATGCCCCCGCTGAGGCCAGCTTTGGCGGCTTCTTTGACTTGCACCAAAAACCGCTCAGTCGGATCGCCGAGCAGCGGCACTTTGCTGAGAATCTTCGCGACTTCGTCTTTGAGGCCGGTGTACATCGGGTTGATGCGGAGGCGATCGAGATAATCGGCCACGCCACCGACGGGCGGACAGATCGACATTTGATTGTCGTTAAGGATCACCAGCAGTTTTTTGCTTTGCCGGCGCGCATTGTTGAGCGCCTCGAACACGACGCCGGAAGGAAACGCCCCGTCGCCAATCACCGCGACCGAGTGGCGGTCGTCGTCGGGGTGCAGCAGGTCGTCGCCGCTGGCGAGACCAAGCGCCGTCGAAACACTGGCGCCGGCGTGCCCGGTCATAAAGAGGTCGTAGTCGCTCTCTGCCGGGTTTGGGTAGCCCATCAGGCCACCTTGTGTACGGATCGTGTCGAACTGAGCGTAGCGCCCGGTCAACATCTTGTGCGGATAGATCTGATGGCCGGTGTCCCAGATAAGCCGGTCGTGTAGAAAATCAAAGGTGTCGTGCAGCGCAATACAAAGCTCGACGACACCCAAATTCGACGCGAAATGCGCGCTGCGGCAAGCGACCAAATTACACAGCACGTCGCGCATTTCGGTAGCCAACTGTTCGAGCTGCGGTAGCGACAGCTTACTAAGGTCCTGCGGACCTTCGATCGTTGAAAGGATAGTGTCAGTCAATTGTTTCGCCGCCTCACAAATTGTGCCAGCTCGCGCAAAGGCTCGGCTGCCTTGCCAAAAACTTCGACTGCTTGGCAAGCTTGGTCGATCAACATCTCAGCTCGCTGGTGGCTAGCCTCGATTCCTAAGATCGCTGGGTACGTCGTCTTGCCACGTTCGCTGTCCTTGCCGACCCGTTTGCCGACTTCGCTTTCGTTGCCCGACACATCAAGCAGATCGTCGACTACCTGAAAAGCCAAACCCAGATGTTGGCCGTAGGTGTCCAACACTTCGAGCTGTTCGCCCGACGCACCCGCGACGATCGCCCCCAAGCGGAGCGAAACGCGGAATAATGCGCCCGTCTTGCGCCGGTGTATCAATTCTAGCCGCTCGATCGCCTGCGTGTCGTCGGTAGGCCGAAAAAATTGGCTCGACAAATCGTCGGCCTGCCCACCCACTAGGGCCGTTGCCCCCGCTGCCTGGGCCAATTCGGCACAACAGCGGGCCGCCCGCTTTGACGGAGCGATCTCGGTGGCAAGCACCTCAAAAGCCCGTGCCTGCAACGCATCGCCGACCAAGATGGCGGTCGCTTCGTCGAATTTTTTGTGACAGGTCGGCCGACCGCGGCGCAGATCGTCGTCGTCCATCGCTGGTAGATCGTCGTGTACCAACGAGTAGGCATGGATCATCTCGACCGCTGCTGCTGCGGGTAGCGCTGGTTCGATTGGGCCGCCACACGCCTGCGTCGCGAGCAATACCAACTGGGGGCGAAGCCGCTTGCCGGGGGCCAGCAAGCTGTATACGATCGCCTCGCGCAGCCGCTCTGGGCAATCGTTTTCGAAGTCGACATATTGCCGAAGCGCTGCATCGATTTGCTCGCGCAGCTGTTGGCTTAGTTCGAAGGGTGCGGTTGTCTTCGTGGTCATCGGAAAATTCCGTAGGATAGGCTTCCAGCCTGTCAATCAAAAAAATATTGCCGGACTGACAGGCTAGAAGCCTGTCCTACGGTAGACTCCATTCTAAAACAGCGACGAACTATCGTCTACTTCACTGCGAGTGCGGCGTTTTGCTTTTGGTGCGTTGCTTTGCCGGCTTTTGGGCCGACGGCTGCGGGCCGCTCCTTTTTCGTCGAGCGAGGCGCTCGACTCGTCGTCGAAAGGCTCGGTTTGCGGTTTGCCGGCAGCGTCGACCTGGCTGACCAGCTCGATGCGTCGCTCGGCAGCGGTAAGCTGCTGGTAGCACGATTTTAAGTGTTTAACGCCAAGCTCGTACTCTTCGAGCGACTCGGCTAGGCCAAGCTGGCCGCCCTCGAGCTTAGCGACGATCGTCTCTAGCTCGGCGAGCGACTGTTCGAAGGTGGGGCATTTCGATTTAGTGGTTTTTTTGGGAGGCATGGCGTTTGTGCTTTGTGCTTTGATTTTTGCTAGTTAGATCGATCGTTGCTGATCGCGTCAATGGTGCTGGTGATGGAACCTACGGCTAGGCGCGTGACGAGTCGTTGGCCCTGCTTGAGCTTTTTTGTGGTCGTGATTAGCTGGCCGGTTTTTTCATCGTGGGTTAGGCTGTAGCCGCGTCCTAGCACGCCAAGCGGGCTGAGCGTTTCTAGCTTGCCGCTAATCGTGGCGAGCTGGCTCTGTTGGTCGCGAACGCTGAGACGCATCGCAGCATGCAAACGCGACGTTAGATCGTCGACCTGTCGGCTGAAATTGTGGACCGTGTCGAGCGGGCGGGCGAAGATCGTGCGACTGCCGATCGCGTCGAGCCGGTTTCGCAGCGAGCTGGCGCGCATCGTCAACGCGTTTTGCAGACGCGTTTGAAAGGCACGCATCGTTTCTTGAACATCTTGCGACGAAGGCACGACTCGCTCTGCCGCTTCGCTCGGCGTCAGCGCGCGCACATCGGCGGCCAAGTCGGCGAGCGTCACATCGATTTCGTGGCCGATCGCCGAGACGGTCGGCAAGTGCGAGGACGCCAGCGCTCGCACGACCGGCTCTTCGTTAAAGGCCCACAGGTCTTCGAGGCTGCCGCCGCCGCGCGTGACGACCAACACATCGAGCGCGGGCTGCAAACGGTTCGCCTGCTCGATCGCGGCAGCAATTTCATTGGCCGCGCCTTCGCCTTGCACGCGTACCGGAAATATCAACACTTCCACGCCGCTCCAACGCCTGCGCATCACTTCCAAAAAGTCGCGAATCGCCGCGCCTGTTGGACTCGTCACCACGCCGATCCGGCGTGGAAATGTCGGCAGTGGTCGTTTGCGCTGCGGGTCGAACAATCCTTCGTTGCCCAATTTTTCACGGAGCTTACGCAACGCAAGTTCTAACGCCCCGATTCCTTGCGGCTGTAACTGGTCGACAACCAACTGGTAGCTACCACGCGGCGGATAGACATCCAGACGCCCACGACAAACGACCTCTAATCCATCGTGAACGTCGAATTTCAGTTTTGCAGCCGTCCCGCGCCAAATGACGCCGCGTAGCTGAGCGTTATCATCCTTCAACGTAAAGTAGCAATGCCCCGATTGCGGACGAGAAAAATTGGAAATCTCACCCGCCACCCAAACGCTCGAAAATTGTTGCTCGACGACGCCCTTGAGGTGGGCCGTCAGCTGCGTGACCGAGAGAACCCCTTCGGTGGGTGATGCTTCGGTAGTGGATGTTGAAGTGGCTGACATAATGGAAGAAATGTTAAGGGCAGATCTGGGCCTGCATTGTAGCACGCCTCTCCAGGTCGTGAATGAAAAACATGATTCACGACTCCGCGAGGCCTGCTACTCTAGGCGCTTTTGCGAAGCGATGGCCTGGTGCTTTCTGCCGGCAGTGAAAGCTGCTGGGCTAACGATCGGGGCTGCTCGCAAATCTCGCCTTCGCGATGTGCACCGCTGGCGGCCCAATCTTCGGCTTCGATTGTAAGCTCTGTTAGTTGTTGCTCGACGTGTTGCCGACGAACCTCTAGCTCGTCGCGGTCGATACCGGGCGGGATGTGGATTTCTGCTCCGACGATACCTCGTGCTTGCGAGAACGGTCGCGGCACGGCAAAACAGTCCCAGCTTTTCATCCGCCAGGGGCGATCGTAGCCGAAACCCAGTGGTACGATCGGCAAGCCGAGCTTCGACGCGAGGTAGACTGGCCCGACCGCAAGTTTTCGCCGTGGTCCGCGCGGTCCATCGGGAGTGATCGTGAGATGCTTGTGCTGGCCCAGGCGTTTCATTTCTAAGAGCGCCGCCGCAGCCCCGCGATTCGACGAACCACGCACGCAATCGAAACCGACATGGTGCGCCACGCGCGCGAGGATGTCGGCATCTTTATGACGGCTGAGCAGCATCGCTAGATTACAATGCCCGCGTAAATGGAGCGGTATCAAAATGTACTCGTGCCAGAAGACGTAGATCTTAGGCTGATCGCTCGTAAAGCAGGGATCGACCGCCCGGTCGTGCCACAGCGCGCGGTAGCGCAGCGTGCTCATCCAGGCCTGAATGCCTTTGGCAGCTGCAAAACCAGCTAGGCGCATCTTCCATGACACTTTGTTACTCATCAAGTTCTTCCTTACGGCCAGTCGCCTGAAAATATTTCGGTGGCGGGGCCGGTCATATAAACCTGGATGTCTGCTACGATCCACTCCAATTGCAAATCGACGCCGAGTAAATGTACTGTCACGCTGCGATCAGTGCGTCCTGTCAGCACGCCCGCTACGCAGACGGCGCTTGCTCCGGTGCCACACGCGAGCGTTTCGCCCGAACCGCGTTCCCAGGTGCGCTGCCGGACGGCGCTGCGGCTCAAGACTTCGACAAATTCGACATTCACGCGATTGGGAAAATGCGAGTCTTGTTCGACCTGCGGTCCCAATCCCAGAACCAACTCGTCGGTCGCCTCTTCGATAAACGTTACGCAGTGTGGATTGCCCATCGAAACGCACGTCACCGCCAAATCGCTTCCGGGC
>JAJDEE010000064.1 GCA_029259975.1 Planctomycetota bacterium | reverse complement strand
GCTGCGAGTTGCGAGTTAAAGAGCAATGGACATCGGCTACTCGCGACTCACGAATCGAAACTCGTAACTCAGCTACATCGCCCTCCCATGCAATCGTTCGTCAGACGTAGATTCCGCAACACGGCTCTGACGGTAGCTGCGCTAGGCGGAATGTTCGCTTGGGAACAGTGGCGCGAGGCTGGCCTACACGCGACCAGCTTCGACACGGGCTACGTGCTGCTGGTCGCGATTCTCTTTCTGACGCTCTACAATCTCCGCAAAAAACTACCCGTTCTACCGTGGACGACATCAACCGCCTGGCTGCAACTGCATCTGTACGTCGGCCTCAGCACAGCCATACTACTAGGCCTACATATCGACTGGCGCGTGCCTGACGGAATCTTTGAGACGACCTTAGTGACGCTCTATCTGGCGACTTTTGCCAGCGGGCTGATCGGCATCTATTGGACACGCACTTTGCCACGCAAGCTGGCCCGCGTAAGCGAGGAAGTCATTTACGAGCGGATACCGCTGCTGCGAAGTCAAGTTCGCGACCGCGCAGAGCAGGCCGTCTTGGAAACCGTTCGATCGTCGGGAGCAACAACGCTCGGCGAATTTTACTCGGACAGGCTCCACAATTTTTTCGGCAAATCACGCGGCCTGATCTATTTTTTACGTCCCAGCAATCGAGGCCGACGAAAACTGCTCGCCGAACTGACCGAAGTGAATCGCTATCTATCGGAGCCTGAAAGAAAAACTTGCGAGCAACTGTTTGCCTTGATCCGTCGTCGCGACGACTTAGATTATCACGCCGCTTTGCAATGGCGTTTGAAAACTTGGCTGTTCGTGCATATCGGACTCACCTACCCGTTGGTTGCCGTCGCATGCGTGCACGGACTGCTAGCGCACCTGTTTGATGGGGGTGCGCTGTGAGAGGACCGCTACAAGAATTCAAAGGCGACAATTACGAACGCCCCAATCAAACGTGGCGTTGTGGCCTCTCCGACGAGGGAGCGCCCTGTCCCACCGGACCAGGTCGACGCGGACGATGTCCTGGCGCCACAGCCTGTCATCCAGTACGCGACGGCGATCGATGGGTCTGCAATCGTTCGCAGGCGCGTGGCGGTACGTGCGAAACGGGGCCTTCTCCCGAGGGCGAGTGCTGCCACGTCTATCAATGCACACCGCTACGCTCGATACGATCCCAGCGTGGGCGATTTGTGCTGGGCTGCGTCTTGGCAACGCTCGGCGGATTGTGTTTGCTGCTAAGTGCCGAGGGACGAAACGAAGCCTTGGCACCGGGCGATTTGTCGGTGCAACATGCTCAATTGCTTCAGCGCGGCGAAGTGACGAAACGCTGCGCCAGTTGTCACGCCGCCGCCGATCAATCGTTTGGCCAATGGTTACAGCACATAGTCAATGACGATCTCGCCCTGCCGACGCAAACCGATCTCTGCCTCGAATGCCACCAAAAACAGATCGCCAAGCAAACCGCCAAATGGGCACACAACATCGATCCGCTAGTATTGTTGGCCAACTCCCCTCCCCCTACTCCCTTCCAACGGCGCGTCGACCCCACCCAAGAATTAGCTTGCGCTACGTGCCACCGTGAACATCACGGCGCAGCACACGATCTCACTCTGATGAGCGACAACGCCTGCCAAGCCTGCCACCAACAGCAAATCCACAGTTTTGCGACCGACCATCCCGAATTCAAAAATTGGCCGACTCGGCGGCGCACACAAATCGCGTTCGACCACGGCGCGCATCAACTGAAACACTTTCCGAAAGAAAACGGGCCGAAAGAAAAGCTAGAATTCGCCTGCGCGACGTGCCACAAGCAAGATCGCAATGGAGCCTTTCAACGAACGCTCGACTACGAATCCACCTGCGCCAAATGCCACGAGAGCAAAATCGAAGCGAGCTGGGACTCCGGCATCGCGATGTTCTCGTTACCAATGATCGAAGTCGAAACCCTCAGTGCCGCAGGACACAACATCGGCCAATGGCCCGTGCAAGCCTCCGAAGAATTCGATGGCCCGTTGCCGCCGATCACCAAGCTGCTGTTAGCCGCCGACCAGCGCGCGGCAGCGGCACTAGAAACGCTCGGCGCCGATTTCGATTTTTTTGACGTCAACCCCGACGATCCAGCGCAACTAAAAGCTGCCGGCGAGATCATCTGGGCGACCAAGCGGCTGCTCTACGACATTTCTGTCCAAGGGCAAGCAGCGTTGCGCTCGCGCCTCGAAACAGTGCTCGACCGCCAACTGACGAAACAGGAATTCTCGGCGCTGACGGCCCGGCTCTCGCCAGAAAACTTAGCTGCGATCACCGACCGTTGGCTCACGCGTTTGCCAGCAGAAATGCCAACAAAAATGGCTCGCCGTGGCAGCGAACCGCCGAAGTCCAGCGTCTCCAACCCGCCTGAGCAAGATCGCGAGGCCGCGCGCCGGCGCGTCGCTGCAGGCGGCTGGTTGCACGACGAAACGACACTTTCGATTCGTTATCGTCCGACCGGTCATGCCGACCCCTGGGTGACTGCTTGGATCGACATCATGACCGAAGCGACCACGGGCCGCCATTCAAAAATCACCAAACCGCTGCTCAAACAAATGATGGCCCCAACGGCGGCCGGATTGTGCGGCAGTTGCCACAGTGTTGATCGAATGGAGAACGACCGCTGTGTCGTGCAGTGGTTTGGCAAACATGTCGAGGACGCGCCGTCGTCATTCACGTCATTTTCTCATGCCCCCCACCTCACCCAAAAGCAGCTGGCCGACTGTCAGTCGTGCCATCAAATCAATCCCCTGGCCAACGTCATGGCCAGCTATACTGCCGATTCGCCCACCGATTTCCAGAATGGCTTTCAGCCCCTCACCAAGCAAAGCTGTGCCGAGTGTCACACTTCGCAAGCCGCCGGCGATAGCTGTATGCAGTGTCATCAGTACCACGTAGCCCCCAGCTCCGCCGGGGGACGGCGCCACGAATGATGTCGCGAATGGCATAACAAATGGCATTATTTCACATCGTTCATCCCCCGGCGGGGCCGCGGGCTATAGTTTGGCACTTGGCACAGAAAAACGTCGAGCGTTGCGTTTGCACGAGGCGTTTTATCTTTGCTGAACATCGCGGACAAAGCTGCTCGGCCCGATTGTAAACGCGGTGCATGTTCTGATAGCCGCCCGCTTGGTTGAGTGCGTTGCGGTACGTGCCATCGCCCAAGGTGGAACCTTCGTAGCGAATCGCTTCTGCCAGTACCGAGTGCGTCGCCGCAACCAGCGATTGCCACTGTTGCCGAGTCATCGCCGAACATTTTCGCTGCGGATGAATCCTCGCGACATGCAAAATCTCGGAGGCATACAAGTTGCCAATCCCGGCCACCGCCCGTTGATCGAGCAGCGCTGGCTTGATCTCGCGTCGCGAGCCGCCCAGTCGTTCTCGAAATTCGTCCGCCGTGATTTCCAGGGCGTCGGGGCCAATTTTTTCGAGGCCAAAGCGAGAATCGTACTCTTCTCTCGAAAACAAGCGAACATTCCCCAGTCCACGGCGGTCCCAATAGAGTATCTCGTCGATCGGACCGTCCGCGAGCTGTAGCCGCCAGCGAAGGTGTTCACTGGTCGGCGGATCGACGACCAGCACCAACCCCGTCATGCGCGGCTCGATCACGATCGCGTCGTCCGTGTCGAGCCAAATGACAACCCGCTTGCCGGCGCGGGCCAGCTCGGCAACCATCGCTCCGCGCACCCGGCGACGAAAAGACGCTTGTGCAGGCGTGATCTCGATCGGTTTTCGCGAGCAGCGGATTTTCGCTGCATCGACCACCCGACTGCCAACCGCGTCGAGAATGCCACGCCGCATCGTTTCGACTTCGGGAAGCTCAGGCATGGGGAGAATGTCAGATGTAAGATGTAAGATTGATGCTGTGAGTTGTTTGCTAGATCATATATCTTCCCTCTCCCATCGAACATCCCTTGACCCCATGCTGCTGGCAATCGAGAATTGACTCTTACGAAAAAAGATTACCCGGAGAGTGCATGTCGACAGCCCCTTCAAATAAAGAATGTTCTGCAAACGTCCCGGATGCCAATGTTCCTGACACCCGTGGTCGTTACGGCGATTTCGGCGGGCGCTATGTCCCCGAAACGCTCGTCCACGCCCTCGACCAACTCGAAGTCGAATACGAAGCGTCGCGTCTTGACGCGTCATTCCAGGCAGAACTCGACAACCTCCTTAAAAATTACGTTGGCCGTCCTTCGCCTCTCTACTTTGCCAAGCGTCTCACCGAACATTGCGGCGGTGCCGAAATCTGGCTCAAGCGAGAAGACCTCAATCACACCGGCGCCCACAAAATCAACAACACGATCGGCCAAGCACTGCTCACCGTACGGATGGGCAAACAGCGCGTCATCGCCGAGACCGGCGCCGGCCAACACGGTGTTGCCACCGCTACGGCCTGTGCCCACTTTGGGCTAGATTGTGTCGTTTACATGGGCGAAGAAGACATCCGCCGCCAAGCGCCCAACGTCTACAGCATGAAACTGCTGGGCGCCGAAGTGCGTCCTGTCACGAGCGGTTCGCGTACGTTGCGCGACGCAGTGAACGAAGCGTTTCGCGATTGGATGGGCAGCGTCGAAACGACTAATTACATTCTCGGCTCCGTCGTTGGCCCGCACCCGTTTCCCAAGATGGTTCGAGATTTCCAAACAATCATCGGCCGCGAAACGATCGAACAATCTCGCGAGCGTTTTGAGGACAGCCTCCCGAACGTCGTTGTCGCGTGCGTTGGCGGTGGCAGCAACGCTGCTGGCATGTTTCATCCGTTTGTCGAACTCGACGGTGTCGAACTCATCGGCGTCGAAGCAGGCGGACGCAGCGATCAGCCGGGCGACCATGCCTCGCCGCTCACCTACGGTAGCCCCGGCATTTTGCACGGTAGCTTTTCATACGTCTTGCAAGACGAAGATGGCCAGACCTCGCCTGTGCATTCGATGTCGGCCGGCTTAGACTATCCCGGCGTCGGCCCCGAACACAGCTATTGGAAATCCACCGGTCGCGCCACCTACACCTGCTGCACCGACGACACAGCGATGCAGGCGTTCGACGCACTGGCCCAGCTCGAAGGTATTTTGCCAGCTCTGGAATCTTCGCACGCCATCGCCAAAGCCATGGAAGTCGCCAGAGGTCGACCCCGCAATCAAAAAATTGTCGTTTGTCTTTCCGGCCGAGGCGATAAAGACGCCAGCGAAATCGCCCGTTTGAAACAGCAGTCGTTTGGCTGAGCCACTTACTGTCGCAGAGCTTTGCAGCCCGTTTTTTGTTCAACCCCCTTCGCACACCTGAGATGCTCCGCAGGCTTACGCCGGGCGGTTCGCTGCCAACCACCAACTTCAAGCCACCAACCATAACACGCCATGTCCGCTATCGACAAACTTTTTAAGCAGTTGCGATCTGACAACCGCAAAGCGCTCATGCCGTTCATTACCGCCGGTGATCCCGATTTGGAATTTACCGCGGCGGTACTCCAAGAGTTGGTCGCGCGCGGCGCGTCGATGTGCGAAGTCGGCATCCCCTACAGCGACCCGATTGCCGATGGCCCGGTCATTCAGGCCTCCTACACCCGCGCGCTCAACAAAAACATCAAGCTCAGCAACATCCTAGAGACCCTCGGCAACGAAGCGACACAGCTCGCCGCGCCCCTCGTCACGATGGTCAGCTACGCGATCATCTATCGCCACGGCGTCGAAAAAAAC